>NZ_JBVJWR010000025.1:52927-58147 GCF_055602235.1 Streptomyces sp. NPDC037410
CCAGCAAGAACCAAAACAAAAACAACAAAAATGCGGCTTCGCCCCCCCCCCCCCCCCCCCCCCCCCCCCCCCCACCGGCCTCTTTCGCTCCCCCGTGCCGGCAGGTGCGCGATCCCGTTCCGCAGCCCCGTGCCGGCGGTACCGGAGCCGCGCCCCTTCCGTGGACTCCACTCTCTCCTCCGGGCGCCTCCGGGCCCATCCGCGCGCCTACTCATCTCGCCCCCTAGGTACGGATACTCAGTCCTGGTTACGATCGCGGGCGTGTCCGTACTCCCCCTCGTGTTCACCAGCGGCTGGGCGAGCGGGATCAACGCGTACGCGGTGGTCCTGCTGTTCGGCGTCTTCGGCGCGACCGGGCTGACCGACGAGGTCCCCGCGTCCCTGCAGCGCACCGATGTCCTCGTCGTGGCCGGCGTGCTGTTCCTGTGCGAGGCGGTGGCGGACAAGATTCCGTACGTCGACTCGATATGGGACTCCGTCCACACCGTGATCCGGCCGATCGCGGGCGCCGTGGTCGGCGCCCTGCTCGCCGGGCAGAGCGGCTCGCTGCCGGAGCTGGCGGCGGGCGCGATCGGCGGTTCGACCGCCCTGCTCAGTCACCTCGTCAAGGCCGGGACGAGGATGGCGGTCAACACGACGCCGGAGCCGTTCTCGAACGTCCTCCTGAGCCTCGCGGAGGACCTCGGGGTGGCCGCGATCGTCACCTTCGCGGTCTTCCATCCGGTGGCGGCCTCGGTCATCGCGGCCGTCCTGCTCCTGTCGGGTCTGGCGATACTGGTCTTCCTGGCGCGGCGGATCCGCCGCTTCTGGCTCCGCCGGTCGCAGCGACGGGAGGAGAGACGGCTCGCGGCGACGGGGGCGCGGCCCCGGGCCCGGGCCCCGCTCGACGACGGATCCGACCACTTCTGACCGGGCCCGACCGGGCTTCCAACGGTGTCCGAGGCGCCGAATAGACTCGCCCGCATGGCACGGATTGTGGTGATCGGCGCGGGACTCGGCGCCATGGCGGCGGCAGCGCGCCTTGCGGTCGCCGGACACACGGTGACGGTGTACGAGAAGACGTCGGCGTACGGCGGCGCGGTCGGCCGCTTCGAGCGCGACGGCTTCGCCTTCGACACCGGCCCGGGGCTGCTGCATCTGCCCGCCGTCTACCGGGACCTGTTCGTGAAGACGGGCAAGGAGCCCCTTGAGGAGTGCGTCGCGCTGACGCAGGTCGATCCGGCGGCCCGTCACGTCTTCGCCGACGGCACCCGTGTCGACCTGCCGAACGCCTCCCGGGCCGGCACGGTCGCCGCCCTGGACGCGGCGCTCGGCGCGGGTGCGGGCGCGCGCTGGGGCGACTTCCTGACCCGGGCCCGCGAGGCCTGGGACCGGACCCGGCGCCCGCTCCTGGAGGAGCCGCAGCCGGCCGACCCGGCTCCCCTCGCCCGGGAGCCGTACCCGGCCCTGAAGGCGGGCCTGCTGCGCCGCCCGACGACGACGCTCGCCCAGGTCGGGACGCGGGAGCTGCGCGACCCGCGCCTCGCCGCCCTCCTCGACGCGTACACGTGGTCGTACGGTTTCGACCCGGCGACCGCCCCGGCCTCGGCCGCCGTCCTGCCGTACATGGAGCAGACCTTCGGCAGCTGGTACGTGGGCGGGGGCCTGCGGGCGCTGGCCGACGCGGTGTACGAGCGGTGCCGGAAGCGGCGGGTGGAGTTCGTGTTCGACACGGCGGTCGAGGACGTCCTGGAGAAGGACGGCCGGGCGGCCGGTGTCCGGCTTGCGGGCGGCGAGGTCGTCGAGGCCGACCACGTGGTGTCGGGGGCCCCTGTGCCGGCGCTCTACCGCGACCACGTCGTCGAGTGGGAGCACGGCGACGACTGGCCGCACCACCAGGCGATCGGCACGGGCCGGGTGACGGTCTGTCTGGCCCTGCGCGGCCCCCGGGAGGCGGACGCGGTCCACCGGACCGTCGTGCACGCGGAGGGCGGGCGGCCGACCGTGACCGTGCTGCGGCCGGACGACCCGGCGCTGCGCCCGGACGGGGAGCACGAGTCGGTGACGGTCACGGCGACCGTGCGGACCTCCCCCGGGCAGGACTGGGAGGCCTTCGCCGACCTGATGGCCGAGGCGGCGGGCCGCGCGGTCCCGGGGCTCGCGGAGCGGCTGCTGTGGCGGCACGTCCGCACCCCGGAGGACGTCCGGCGGGACACGGGCGCCGCCGAGGTGCCGGGGCCCGCCCTCGCCGGGGCCGACGGCCGGCTCCTGCCGGCCGCCAACCGCTCCCCGCTGCCGGGCCTGTACTTCGCGGGCGGTTGGTCGCACCCGGGCGGCGGGCTCGCCCACGCGGGCATGTCGGGCGCCCTGGTGGCCGGACTCATCGTGGAGGGCGCGGACTTCCGCGGCTCCCAGTAAGGGTCCCGGTAAGACTCCCGGTCAACTCCTAGTAGCGGTACTGGTCGTCCGGGTGCGGCTGCTGCTGCTCGTATCCGTACGGGGCCTGCTGCTGCGGGGCGTGGTCGGTGTCGCGCTGCTGCGGGACCCAGACGCCGCCGGGCGGGGTGTCGTAGGTGTACGAGGGGGCGTACGGGTCGGCGTAGTACGGGGTGTACTGCTGGCTGTCCGTGCCCGGCCCGATGTACGGGTCGGAGTACGCGGCGTACTGCTGCTGCCCGGCGGCGGCGCCGTAGTCGTAGGCCGGCTGCTGCGCGTAGCCGGGCTGTTCGTAGGCGGTCTGGCCGTACGCGGGCTGCTGCTCGTAGGACGGCTGCTCGTATCCGGCCGCCGCGTAGGGGTCGTACCCCGTGTCGTAGACCCCGTACTGGCCGGTGTCCTCGGGCATGGGCTGCGGCTCGTAGACCGCCGTCGTCTCGGCGGCGGCCTCGGGGTGCGGCTCGTGGCCGGGGCCGTCCTGCGTGCCGTACCCGGTGTCGTACGCGTCGTCCCCCGAGTCGTCCTCCGAGCCGTACGAGACCTCGGTGACCTCCAGGGTGGGTCCGGCCGGCGCGCCGGCCTTGCGGCGGCGGCTCGCGCCCGGGCTCCCGCCGATCGCCCAGCCGGTGGAGAAGCCGCGGCGGAAGGAGAGCGTCACATAGGTCTGGCCGACCGCGAAGGCCACCGCTCCGGCGATGATGACGGCGACGGAGGGCAGCAGGACGCCGATGACCACGCAGAGGAAGCCGCCGAAGGCGAGCAGGCGCCAGCGCAGCCGCGCCTTGTACTGGAGGAGCACCTCCCCCAGCAGCCACAGTGCGACCACGCCGAACGCGATGTAGAGGACCGTCCACCCCATGCCCCGCCGCCCCTCTCCACGGTCACCGCCGCGGGTCGGGGCGGCTACGACCGGTCACGACTGCTCGTGCAGTCCGAGATTCTCGTAGATCTCGAGCGTCGCGGTGGAGCTGTTGAGCGTGATGAAGTGCAGTCCGGGGACACCCTCGGAGAGCAGACGCGCGCAGAACTCCGTCGCGAACTCGATACCGATGGAGCGTACAGCGGCGGGATCGTCCTTGACGGCGAGGATGCGGTCTTTCACGTCCGAGGGGAAGACGGCGTTGCTGAGCTGGGGCAGCCGGTCGAGGGTCTTCACGTTCACGACGGGCATGACCTCGGGGATGATCGGGGTCTCGCAGCCCGCCTTCTCCGCGCTGTCGCGCAGCCGCAGGTAGTTCTCCGGGTCGAAGAACATCTGGGTGATCGCGTAGTCGGCGCCCGCGCGGCACTTGTCCACGAAGTGCCGGATGTCCGTGTCCCAGTCGGTGGACCGGGGGTGCATCTCCGGGAAGGCGGCGACGCCGACGCAGAAGTCTCCGGACTCCTTGATCAGCCGGACGAGGTCGGCGGCGTACTTCACGCCCTCCGGGTGCTCGATCCACTCCCCCAGCGGGTCGCCCGCCGGGTCGCCGCGCAGCGCGAGCATGTTGCGGATGCCGGCGTCGGCGTACTGGCCGAGGACGTTGCGCAGCTCGGCGACCGAGTGGTCGACGGCCGTCAGGTGGGCGACGGGGGTGAGGGTGGTGTCGGAGGCGATCTTCTGGGTGGCCTTGACGGTGCCGCCGCGGGTGGTGCCGCCGGCGCCGTAGGTCACGGAGACGAAGCTGGGGCCGACCGCCTCGACGCGGCGCATGGCGTTCCAGAGGACCTGCTCGCCCTTCTCGGTCCGGGGCGCGTAGAACTCGAAGGAGTACGACGTGTCACCGGACGCGAGGATCTCGCGGACCGTGCGCGCACGGTCCGACCGGACGGAAGCGGTACCAAGGGCCATACGGGCAGGTTAGACGCGGTCCAGGGAACCGCGTGAATGCCGTCCGAGTGTTGGACACCTTTTCGGACAGCTGTCGGACATCCGGCGGACGGGTGCCGGGCGGATGTCCGGGCGGATTGTCCGGGCGGATGTCCGGGCAGGAGTCCGGGCAGGTGTCCGGGCGGATGTCCGGGCGGATGTCCGGGCGGATGCCCCGCGGGCTCAGGCTTCGGCGCGCTCGCGGACGCGCTTGGCGAGGGCGGCCGTCGCGGCGGCCGGGTCGGCGGCCTCGGTGATGGCGCGGACGACGACGATCCGGCGGGCGCCCGCGTCCAGGACCTCGTCGAGGTTGGTCTCGTCGATGCCGCCGATGGCGAACCAGGGCCGCTCCTGGGCCAGGCCCGCCGCGTACCGCACGAGGCCGAGCCCCGGCGCGTACCGTCCGGGCTTGGTGGGGGTGGGCCAGCAGGGGCCGGTGCAGAAGTAGTCCACGCCCGGCTCGGCGGCGGCCGCGGCCACCTCGGTCTCGGCGTGGCAGGAACGGCCGATCAGCACTCCGTCGCCGAGGACCGCGCGGGCGGCGGGCACGGGCAGGTCGCCCTGGCCCAGGTGGAGGACGTCGGAGCCGATGGCGTGGGCCACGTCGGCCCGGTCGTTCACCGCGAGGAGCCTGCCGTGCCGGCGGGCGGCCTCGGCGAAGACGGCGAGGTGCTCCAGCTCCTCGCCGGCCTCCATGCCCTTGTCGCGGAGCTGCACGATGTCCACGCCGGAGGAGAGCACGGCGTCGAGGAAGTCCGGCAGGTCGCCCTGGCGCTTCCGGGCGTCGGTGCACAGGTAGAGGCGGGCGTCGGCGAGCCGCTCACGAGGCGTGGACATGGGTGGGTTCCCCCGTTCGTGCGCCGGTGCCGGGGGGGGGGGGGGGGGGGGGGGGGGGGGGGGGGGAGAACGCGGGGGGGGGGGTTTGGGGGGTGGGGGGTTTGGGATGGGGTCCCACA
>NZ_JBVJWR010000025.1:58157-86702 GCF_055602235.1 Streptomyces sp. NPDC037410
GAGCGGCGGGCGAGAACCCCTCCTAGAGGTTGGGGCGTTTGTGTTCCCCCCTGTTTCTTCGACTGCCCTCGCCCCCCCGGCCCGGGGCGGTTACCCCCCCCCCGACACCCGCGGGTGGTGTCTTCGGTGCGTTCGTACGTCGGCGCTGACGCCTCAGATGGCGAGCGCCTGGGCGCGGCGCTTCACCTCCGTGCCGCGGTTCTCGTTGAGCGCCTGCGCGGGCGTGCCCGGCAGGCTCTCGTCCGGAGTGAAGAGCCACTCCAGAATCTCCTCGTTGGTGAAGCCGTCGTCCCTCAGCACGGTCAGGAGCCCGACGAGGCCCTTGACGATCTTGTCGCCCTGGATGAAGGCGGCGGGGATCTGCAGGGCGTTGTTCTCGCCGCGGCGCACGGCGATGAGCTGGCCTTCCTTGATCAGCTGCCGCACGCGCACCACGTCGATATCGAGCATCTCCGCGATGTCGGGCACGTAGAGCCAGGCGGGGACGAGAGCATCGATCTTTACGTCAATCTCGGTCACGGGACAAGCCTGCCATCCCGGACTGACGGCCGGTAGTCGGGCCCTACCGGACTGCCGCCTTCAGGGGGACGGACGGGTCGGCGGCGCGCTCCGGGTCGACGGGGACGGCGGCCTCGATGAGCTTGCGGCCCTGGGCCAGGTCACGGGGGCGGCCGACCGCGAGGAGGGCCACGGGCACCCCGGCGCGCAGCCAGAGCACGGACCAGGCCTCGTCGGCCGGGTCGCCGCGCCAGAGGAGTTCGTCGGCGTCCGCGTGGTGTCCCGCGTACTGGACGAAGCGGCCGAACTGCTCGGACCAGAAGTACGGCACGGGGTCGTACGGGGCGTCGGCGGCGCCGGTGATCGCGGCGGCGACCGCGCGCGGGCCCTGGAGGGCGTTGTCCCAGTGGTGGACGAGGAGGCGCTCCCCGTAGCGGGCGGAGGGGAAGGAGGCGCAGTCGCCGACCGCGTACACATCGGGCAGGGAGGTGCGCAGCCGGTCGTCGGCGGTGACGGCGCCGTCCGGGTCGAGGGCGATGCCGGAGCCGGTGAGCCAGCTCGTGGCGGGGCGGGCGCCGATGCCGACGACGACGGCGTCGGCGGGCAGCACCCGGCCGTCGGCGAGGACGACGCGGCCGGGTTCGACGGTGTCCACGCGCGCGTGGGTGAGGAGTTCGGCGCCGCTCGCCCCGTACCAGGCGGCCATGGGGGCGGTGACCTCGGCGGGCAGGGCTCCGGCGAGGGGGCGGTCGGCGGCCTCGACGACGGTGACGGCGCAGCCGGCCTCGCGCGCGGCGGTCGCGAACTCGGCGCCGATCCAGCCGGCGCCGACGACCACGACGGTGTGGCGGCGCTCCAGGACGGGGCCGAGGCGCACGGCGTCGTCGAGGGTGCGCAGCAGATGGACCCCGGGGACGCCCTCGGTGCCGGGCAGGACGACGGGCTGGGCGCCGGTGGCGACGACCAGGGTGTCGTACGCGACGGGTCCGGCCTCGGTGTCGATCTCGTGGTCGGCGGCGCGGAGCCCGGTGACGTCCAGGCCGAGGCGGAGCTCGATGGCGAGGTCCTCGAAGTCGATCTCGAAGGCGGAGTCCTCGGCCTTGCCGAGGAGGATCGCCTTGGAGAGCGGGGGCCGGTCGTAGGGCTGGTGGGGCTCGGCGCCGATGAGGGTCACGGGGCCGGCGAAGCCCTGCTCGCGCAGGGCGACGGCGGTCTGGACGCCCGCCATTCCGGCGCCGACGATCACGACGTGCTGCTGGGCCTGCTTCTGCTCGCTCACCCGACCACCTTACGCATCTGACGGACCGTCAGGAAGGGAGGGGTCTGTGGCCCTCCGACCGCGCGGGCTAGTCTGGCGGGCGTAAAGCACTCGCGGGAGCCCGGACGCACCGGGCTGAGAGGGAGGCTGGGCGGCCTCCGACCGTACGAACCTGATCCGGGTCATGCCGGCGAAGGGAGGGGCTGGACGCCCATGCGTTCTTCCGATGTCCATGTGTCCGATGTCCACGCGTCCGACATCCACGTGTCCGACGTCCTTACGTCCGACGTCCTCGTGGTCGGGGGCGGCATCATCGGCCTGGTCACGGCCTGGCGGGCCGCGCAGCGCGGACTGCGCACCGCCGTCGTCGACCCGGACCCGGGCGGCGGCGCCGCCCGGGTCGCGGCCGGCATGCTCGCCGCCGTCACCGAACTCCACTACGGCGAGGAGACCCTGCTCGGGCTCAACCTCGCCTCCGCCGAGCGCTACCCCGCGTTCGTCGCCGAACTCGAGGAAGCCGCCGGCCACGACGTCGGCTACCGCGCCTGCGGCACCCTCGCCGTCGCCCTCGACGCCGACGACCGGGCCCATCTGCGCGAGCTGCACGCCCTGCAGACCCGCTGCGGGCTCGTCTCCGAATGGCTCAGCGGCCGCGAGTGCCGCCGCCTCGAACCGATGCTCGCGCCCGGCGTCCGGGGCGGGCTGCGCGTCGACGGCGACCACCAGGTCGACCCGCGGCGGCTCGCCGCCGCGCTGATGACGGCCTGCGAGCGGGCCGGGGTGGTCTTCCACCGGGCCCTCGCCGAGCGGCTCACGGTCGTACGGGACCGGGCCCGCGGCGCCGTGCTCGCCGGCGGCGTAGAGCTGACGGCCGACCAGGTCGTCCTCGCCGCGGGCAGCCTCAGCGGGCGGCTCGCGGGCGTGCCCGCGGAGGCGCTGCCGCCGGTCCGCCCCGTCAAGGGCCAGGTCCTCCGGCTGCGGGTGCCCCCCGCGTACGCCCCCTTCCTCTCCCGCACCGTCCGGGCCGTCGTCCGCGGCAGCCACGTCTACCTGGTGCCCCGCGCGAACGGCGAGCTCGTCGTCGGCGCCACCAGCGAGGAACTCGGCTGGGACACCACCGTGACGGCGGGCGGGGTGTACGAGCTGCTGCGCGACGCCCACGAACTCGTCCCCGGCCTCACCGAACTGCCACTCACCGAGACGCGCGCCGGCCTGCGCCCCGGCTCCCCGGACAACGCCCCCCTCCTCGGGCCGAGCGCCCTGCCCGGCCTGCACCTGGCCACCGGCCACTACCGCAACGGGGTGCTGCTCACCCCCGTCACCGGCGACGTCATGGCCGAGGCGCTCACCACGGGCACCCTCCCCGACGAGGCGCGCCCCTTCACCCCCCGCCGTTTCTCCCCCGTACGTCAGGAGCAGCCCGCATGAACGTGTCCGTGAACGGCGAGCCCCGGGTCCTGACGGGCCCCCTCTCCCTGGACGCCCTCGTGACCACCCTCACCACGGCCCGCGCCGGGGTCGCCGCGGCGCTCAACGAGACGGTCGTGCCGCGCGGCGAATGGACCACGACACTGCTCGGCGACGGCGACCGGGTGGAAGTCCTCACGGCAGTACAGGGAGGCTGACCGCCATGTCCGACGACGTCTTCACCCTCGGCGGTACGGAGTTCACCTCCCGCCTCATCATGGGCACCGGCGGCGCCCCCAGCCTCGACGTCCTGGAACGCTCCCTCGTCGCCAGCGGTACGGAACTCACGACGGTCGCCATGCGGCGCCTGGACCCGACGGTCCAGGGCTCGGTCCTCTCCGTCCTGACCAGGCTCGGCATCCAGGTCCTCCCGAACACGGCGGGCTGCTACACGGCCGGCGAGGCCGTCCTGACCGCCCGCCTGGCCCGCGAGGCCCTCGGCACGAACTGGATCAAGCTGGAGGTGGTGGCGGACGAACGCACCCTCCTGCCGGACGGCGAGGAACTCCTCGCCGCGGCCGAGACCCTGGTCGACGACGGCTTCACCGTCCTCCCCTACACCAACGACGACCCGGTCCTCGCCCGCAAGCTGGAGGACGCCGGCTGCGCCGCGATCATGCCGCTCGGCTCCCCCATCGGCTCCGGGCTCGGCATCCGCAACCCGCACAACTTCCAGCTGATCGTCGAGCGTGCCGGGGTCCCCGTCATCCTCGACGCCGGCGCGGGAACGGCCTCCGACGCGGCGCTCGCGATGGAGCTGGGGTGCGCGGCGGTGATGCTGGCGTCGGCGGTGACGCGCGCGCAGGAACCGGCCCTGATGGCGTCGGCGATGCGGCACGCGGTCGCGGCGGGCCGCCTGGCGTTCCGCGCGGGCCGCATCCCCCGCCGCCACTTCGCCTCTGCGTCGTCCCCGACGACAGGCCAGGCGCACCTGGACCCGGAACGCCCGGCGTTCTGACACCACGGGCCTGCGCCCGCCGGGGGCGGGCGCGGGGGCGTGCCTCGCGTCACAGGTGCGCTGCAGTCGGGGCCGACGGCGCGGGCCCCCCGCCCCCGGCTCGTAGACTCGGCCCGTGGACACGACCCTTCAGGACCCCCTCGTCGGGCGGCTGCTCGACGGCCGCTACCGCGTCGACGCGCGCATCGCCGTCGGCGGGATGGCCACGGTCTACCGGGCCGTGGACACCCGCCTCGACCGCGTCCTCGCGCTCAAGGTGATGCACCCGACCCTCGCCACGGACGCCGCCTTCGTCGAGCGCTTCATCCGCGAGGCGAAGTCCGTCGCGCGGCTCGCGCACCCGAACGTCGTCGGGGTCTTCGACCAGGGCGCCGAGGGCGCGTACGTCTATCTGGCGATGGAGTACGTCGCCGGCTGCACCCTCCGTGACGTGCTGCGCGAGCGCGGCGCCCTCTCCCCCCGTGCCGCGCTCGACATCCTGGAGCCGGTGCTCGCCGCGCTGGGCGCCGCGCACCGGGCCGGGTTCGTGCACCGGGACATGAAGCCGGAGAACGTCCTGATAGGGGACGACGGCCGGGTGAAGGTCGCCGACTTCGGTCTCGTCCGGGCCGTGGGCTCGGCCACGGCCACCACCGGCTCGGTCCTCGGCACGGTCTCGTACCTCGCGCCGGAGCAGATCGAGCACGGCACCGCCGACACCCGCGCCGACGTCTACGCCTGCGGTGTCGTCCTGTACGAGATGCTGACCGGCGGCAAGCCGCACACCGGCGACACCCCCGCCCAGGTCCTCTACCAGCACCTGAACACCGACGTCCCCGCCCCCTCCGCGACCGTCCCCGGGCTCGCTCCGGAGCTGGACGAGCTGGTCGCGGCGGCCACGGCCCGCAACCCCGAGGCCCGTCCGCACGACGCCGTCGCCCTGCTCGCCCTGCTCCGCGAGGCCCGTTCCGGTCTCGGCGACGAGCAGCTCGACGCGACGCCCCCGCTGGCCCGCACCGAGGCCCGGGACACCGCCGAGGACCGGACCAACGTGATCGCCAGGCCCGTACCCGCGGAAGGCGACGTCCAGCGCACCAACCGGCTGCCCGCCCCGGAGGCGCCCCCCGCCGTCGCCCGCCGGCGGCCCCCGCGCGGCCCCCTCCTCCTCGTCGTCGCCGTCCTGCTGGCCCTCGGCCTGGGCGCCGGCGTCTGGTACATCAATTCCGGCCAGTTCACCCGCGTCCCCGCCGTCCTCGGCCAGTCCGAGGCCGCCGCGACGAAACGTCTCACCGACGCCGGGCTCGACGTCGGCACCACGAAGCGCGCCTTCAGCGACGTGTTCGAGCGCGGCACGGTCATGGCCGTCGACCCGGCCCCGGGCGAGCGCGTCCGGGGCGACGGCCCCGTCACCCTCACCCTCTCCCGCGGCCCGAAGATCGTGAAGGTGCCGAACCTCAAGGGCAAGCCGCTCGCCGAGGCCAAGCGCCTCCTCAAGGAGGAGGGCCTGGCCCCCGGCGTGATCACGAACGAGTTCAGCGACTCCGTCGACCAGGGCTCCGTCATCGGCTCCGACCCCGAGCCCGGCACCGAGCGCAGCCCCGACTCGGCCGTCGCCCTCGTCGTCAGCAAGGGCTCCCCGATCGACGTGCCCGACGTCAGCGGCGAGACCGTCGCCGACGCCACGGCCACCCTCCAGGAGGAGGGGCTCACCGTCCGGGTCGCCCCGGAGCGGATCAACTCCCCCGAGGACGCCGGCACCGTCGCCGCCCAGTCCCTCGCCGGGGGCAGCCGGGCGGCGGAGGGCGACGTCATCACCCTCACCGTCTCCAAGGGACCGAAACTGGTCGAGGTCCCCGACGTGACGGGCGACTCGACCGCGGACGCGCGCACGGCCCTGGAGGACGCGGGCTTCGAGGTCGAGGTCAAGAAGTCCTTCCCCTATCTCGGCGACACGGTCGCGAGCCAGTCCGTGTCCGGCGGCGAGACCGCTCCCGAGGGCTCCACCATCACCCTCACGATCAAGGGACTCTAGAGACTCATGCGCAACCCCGTCGGCGGCCATGTCCCCGTGGCCGGTGGCCTCGCCACGACCGGCCTCGGCTACGCCCGTGAGCTCGGCGCAGAGACCGTGCAGGTCTTCGTCGCCAACCCGCGCGGCTGGGCGACCCCGGTCGGCAACCCGGCCCAGGACGAGCGCTTCCGGGCCGCGTGCGAGGCCGAGTCGATCTCGGCCTGGGTGCACGCCCCGTACCTGATCAACTTCGGCTCCCACACCGAGGCCACCGTGGAGAAGTCGGTGGAGTCGCTGCGGCACTCGCTGCGCCGCGGCCGGGAGATCGGCGCGAAGGGCGTGGTGGTGCACACCGGCTCGGCGACCGGCGGCCGTCCGCGCGAGGTGGCCCTCGCCCAGGTGCGGGAGCGGATGCTGCCGCTGCTCGACGAGCTGACGCACGAGGACGACCCGTACCTGCTCCTGGAGTCGACGGCGGGCCAGGGCTTCTCGCTCTGCTCGCGGACCTGGGACTTCGGCCCGTACTTCGACGCCCTCGACCACCACGCCAAGCTGGGCGTCTGCCTCGACACCTGCCACATCTTCGCGGCCGGGCACGACCTGGCCGGCCCGCACGGGGCGGCACAGACCCTCGACCTGCTGGTGGAGACGGTCGGCGAGGGCCGGCTGAAGCTGATCCACGCGAACGACTCGAAGGACGTCGTGGGCACGCACAAGGACCGCCACGCGAACATCGGGGCCGGTCACATCGGCGAGGAGGCCTTCGGAAAACTCCTGCGCCACCCGGCCACCGACGGCGTACCGTTGATCATCGAGACCCCTGGCGGCAAGGAAGGACACGTCGCCGACATCGAGCTCCTGAAGAAGCTCCGCGAGCGCCGAGGATGATCATTTCCCCTTGAGGAATACCCTAGGGGGGTATACGGTTCCCAGCGAAGGCAGGATCCGTATACGGGATCGGGGGCACTCCCATGAAGCACGAGGCGCACGCTCACCACGAACATGAGGGCCATGAGGCCCATGCAGGTCATGCAGGTCACGAGGGTCACGCCGACCACGTCGGGCACGAGGGCCACGACGCCCATGTCGGTCATCAGGGCCACGCGGACCATGCCGGTCACGCCGGTCATGACACCCACGTCGACCACAGCGCCCACACAGGTCACTCCGGTCACGCCAGTCACCACCACGCCCCCGGCGGCACCGTCTCCTGGGCCATGGCCGCTCAGGCCACGCTGCACTGCCTCACCGGCTGCGCCATCGGTGAGATCCTCGGCATGATCGTCGGTACCGCGTTCGGCTGGGGCAACCTGCCGACGATGGTCCTCGCGATCATCCTCGCCTTCTTCTTCGGGTACGCGCTCACCCTGCGCGGCATCCTCAAGGCCGGCGTCGACTTCAAGACGGCCTTCAAGGTCGCCCTCGCCGCCGACACCCTCTCCATCGTCACCATGGAGATCATCGACAACGGCGTCATCGCCCTCTGGCCCGGCGCCATGGACGCGCACCTCGACGAGCTGCTCTTCTGGGGCGCGCTCGTGGTCTCGCTCGCGCTCGCCTTCGTGGTGACCACGCCGGTCAACAAGTGGATGATCGGCCGCGGCAAGGGCCACGCGGTGGTCCACCAGTACCACCACTGATCAGGCGCGACCGGCGGACGGTCCGGGGCTGCTACAGCTCCGGGCCGTCTCCCGGTTCCTCCTGGTACGAGTAGCGCTGCTCCGTCCACGGGTCACCGAGGTTGTGGTAGCCGCGCTCCTCCCAGAAGCCCCGGCGGTCGGCCGCCATGTACTCCACGCCCCGGACCCACTTGGGCCCCTTCCAGGCGTACAGGTGCGGCACGACGAGCCGCAGCGGGAAGCCGTGCTCGGCGGTGAGCAGTTCCCCGTCCTTGTGGGTGGCGAAGATCGTACGGTCCGCGGCGAAGTCGGCGAGCCGCAGGTTGGCGCTGTATCCGTACTCGGCCCAGACCATCACGTGCGTCACGTGGGGCGCGGGCGGGGCGAGCTCCAGGATGGTGCGGGCGGGGACACCGCCCCATTCGGCCCCGAGCATGCTGAACTTCGTGACGCAGTGCAGATCGGCCACGACCGTGGAGAACGGGAGGGCCGAGAACTCCTCGTGGTTCCAGCACTTCTTGTCGCCGTCGGCGGTCGCCCCGAAGACGCGGAACTCCCAGCGGTCCGGCTTGAACTTGGGGACGGGCCCGTAATGGGTGACCGGCCAGCCGCGCTGCAGCCGCTGCCCCGGGGGCAGGTCCGGCGGAAGGTCCGGCGAACGATCCGGCTGACCCGCTTCCCGGTGTACTCCGCTCTCCGGCTGACCCATGTCATCCATGGTGACAGACCGCGAGGGGTGGTCATGACCAGGCGACCGCGCGGGCCGTGCGATTCGGGCAACTACGACTAAGCCTGCACTTACTGGACGCCCCCCATGGGGGGTGCGAGGATGCGGCCATCCCGTCCGGTGACGGCGCGGACACGTAGCGTGGAAGGATTCCGAAGCGATGCAGGGCGACCCCGAGGTCCTCGAGTTCCTCAACGAGCAGCTGACCGGCGAGCTGACGGCCATCAACCAGTACTGGCTGCATTACCGCATCCAGGACAACAAGGGGTGGACGAAGCTCGCCAAGTACACCCGCGAAGAGTCCATCGACGAGATGAAGCACGCGGACAAGCTGACCGAGCGCATCCTGATGCTCGACGGCCTGCCCAACTACCAGCGGCTCTTCCATGTGCGGGTCGGCCAGACGATCACCGAGATGTTCCAGGCGGACCGCCAGGTCGAGGTGGAGGCGATCGACCGCCTCAAGCGCGGGATCGAGGTCATGCGGTCCAAGGGGGACGTCACGTCCGCCAACCTCTTCGAGGAGATCCTGGCCGACGAGGAGCACCACATCGACTACCTGGACACGCAGCTGGAGCTGATCGAGTCCCTGGGTGAGGCGCTGTACATCTCGACGCTGATCGAGCAGCCCAGCTAGGACGGACCCTGGGGGCCTACGCGGCTTCCTGGAGCTCCGTGACCGTCTCCGCCGTCAGGGCGGGCATGCCCTGGTCCAGGAGCTCGCGTCGCGGGCAGCTGCCGCGCCCGAGGATGGCCTGAATCCGACGGACGCAGGAACCGCAGTCCGTTCCGGCCTTGCAGGCCGAGGCGATCTGGCGGGGCGTGCACGCGCCCGCGTCCGCATGCTCCTTGACCTGCTTCTCCGTGACACCGAAGCATGAGCAGACGTACACGCGGTTCACCTCCCGCCGAGATCGTTAAGGCTAACCTAACCTTACCCGGCGACCCGGAGCCTCAAAAGCCCCGGATACGACGATGGGGCGCGGATCACAGTGATCCGCGCCCCATCTCCGTAGGAACCTACTTACTGATCGCGGTACATCTCCGCGACCAGGAACGCCAGGTCGAGCGACTGGCTGCGGTTGAGCCGCGGGTCGCAGGCCGTCTCGTAGCGCTGGTGAAGGTCGTCGACGAAGATCTCGTCGCCGCCGCCCACGCACTCGGTGACGTCGTCACCGGTCAGCTCGACGTGGATGCCGCCCGGGTGGGTGCCCAGCTCCTTGTGGACCTCGAAGAAGCCCTTGACCTCGTCGAGCACGTCGTCGAAGCGCCGGGTCTTGTGGCCCGAGGCCGCCTCGAAGGTGTTGCCGTGCATCGGGTCGGTGACCCAGGCGACGACCGCGCCGGAGGCGGTGACCTTCTCGACCAGCTCGGGGAGCTTGTCGCGGACCTTGTCGGCGCCCATGCGGACGATGAAGGTCAGCCGGCCCGGCTCGCGGTCCGGGTCGAGACGGTCGATGTACGTGAGCGCCTCGTCCACCGTGGTGGTCGGGCCGAGCTTGATGCCGATCGGGTTGGCGATCTGCGAGCAGAACTCGATGTGCGCGTGGTCCAGCTGGCGGGTGCGCTCACCGATCCAGACCATGTGGCCGGAGGTGTCGTACAGCTTGCCGGTGCGCGAGTCCGTACGGGTCAGGGCGCCCTCGTAGTCGAGCAGCAGCGCCTCGTGGGAGGCGTAGAACTCGACGGCCTTGAACTCGGCCGGGTCGGTGCCGCAGGCCTTCATGAAGTTCAGGGCGTTGTCGATCTCGCGGGCGAGCACCTCGTAGCGCTGGCCCGAGGGGGACGACTTCACGAAGTCCTGGTTCCAGGCGTGCACCTGGCGCAGGTCGGCGTAGCCACCGGTGGTGAAGGCGCGGACCAGGTTGAGCGTGGAGGCGGAGGCGTTGTACATCCGCTTCAGGCGCTCGGGGTCCGGGATGCGGGCCTTCTCGTTGAAGTCGAAGCCGTTGACGGAGTCGCCCCGGTAGGTCGGGAGCGTCACGCCGTCGCGGGTCTCGGTGCCCTTGGAGCGGGGCTTCGAGTACTGGCCGGCGATGCGGCCGACCTTCACCACGGGCACGGAGGCCGCGTAGGTGAGGACGGCGCTCATCTGGAGCAGCGTCTTGAGCTTGGCCCTGATGTGGTCGGCGGACACGGCGTCGAAGGCCTCGGCGCAGTCGCCGCCCTGGAGCAGGAACGCCTCGCCACGGGCGACGGCTCCCATCCGGGCGCGCAGCTGGTCGCACTCGCCGGCGAAGACGAGCGGAGGATACGACTCGAGGTCCGCGATCACATCGCGCAGAGCCTCGGCATCGGGGTACTCGGGCTGCTGCGCCGCGGGCAGGTCTCGCCAGGTCGCCTTGGCGACGGCGTGGGAATCAGCGTTCACGGTCACAAGCACCACAGTAAGGGGTTCTTCGTCCGGTCCTGTCCCTCTGCCCATTGGCTGAGACGCGCGTCTCGAACACGTCTCGAACGCCTGCCCGAAATGTCGCCCGAGGATCTTCGCGCCGCCGAGTGGTGTTACCCTCTGGCCCGTTTAACAAGAGCAAAGTCGAATTCACAGGGGTGGGTGTGACCCAGAGGCACCGCAGGGATCGCAAGAAGAAACGACTCTTGTACGGAGCGGCGGCGGCCATCGTCGCCACCGCCACCATCGGCACCATCGCCGTCGCCTCGCCGGGCATCCTCGGCGCGGCCGGCGATGGCGGGTCCGGTGACGATGCTTCCCTCCAGACGCAGTTCGCAAACGCTGCCCGCGAGTTCGATGTGCCGCAGAGCGTGCTGATGGCGGTGTCGTACCGCCAGACCCGCTGGGAGTCGCACGAGGGCGTGCCCAGCACCACGGGCGCGTACAACGTCATGGGTCTGACGAAGGTCGACCCGGAGGACGTCGAGCAGGACACGGACGAGCAGCTGCTCGATCTGATGAACCGCAGCGGCGACCCGCGCGTCGAGAAGCGCTTCGACGGGAAGAAGGCGCTCGCCGCCCTCCCCGAGTCGAAGACGAAGATCGACACCTCCGACCCGACGCTGCACACGCTCGACAAGGCCGCCGAGCTGATCGACGGCTCGACCGAGTCCGTGCAGAAGGACAGCGCCGCCTCGATCCGCGCCGGCGCCGCGCTCCTCGCCGAGTACCAGAAGCAGGCCGGCGCCGAGCTGTCCGACGACGCGGGCGACTGGTACCCGGCCGTGGCCCGCTACAGCCAGTCGGAGGACCGCAAGGGCGCCGACCTCTTCGCCAAGCGCGTCTTCGAGTCCATCAAGACGGGTGAACGGGAGACCACCGCCGACGGCGAGCAGGTCGTCCTTCCGGCCGACCCGTCGGTGAAGCCGGTCAAGCCGGCGAACGTGCCGCTGGCCGCGAGCTTCACGGCCACGAACGAGACCCCGGCGGTCGAGTGCCCGACCGGCCTCGACTGCACCTTCATCCCGGCCGCGTACTCGCAGAACGACGGCAACTACAACATCGCGAGCCGTCCCGCGAACGGCTTCGACGTCCGCCAGATCGTCATCCACGACATCGAGGGCAACCACGACGGCGCGGTCAGTGTCTTCCAGAACCCGCTGAGCTACGCCAGCGCCCACTACATCGTGCGCGCCGACGGCCGTGTGACGCAGATGGTGGAGACCAAGAACGAGGCGTACCACGCCGGCAACAAGACCCTCAACATGCACTCGATCGGCATCGAGCACGAGGGCTACGCCATCAAGGGCGACGCCGGCTGGTACACCGAGCCGGAGTACGAGTCCTCCGCCGCCCTCGTGAAGTACCTGGCCGCGAAGTTCTCCCTCCCGCTGGACCGCGAGCACGTCATCGGCCACGACGACGTGCCGAGCATCCTGGACACCAAGGTCCAGGACCACTGGGACCCGGGCCCGTTCTGGGACTGGAACCACTTCATGACGCTGCTCGGCGCCCCCACCGGTGCCGGTGGCGCGGGCGGCCCGCTCCAGGCCGGGCAGCTGGTGCGGATCGTCCCGCCGTTCACCTCGGCCAACCAGCAGCAGATGACTTACACGGACGGCGGCACCACCAAGACGACCGTCCCGCTGCCGGTCAACTTCGGCTACCTCTACTCGGAGCCCGTGGCCGACCAGACCAAGGCGCTGACCGACCCGTACTTCACCTCGGGCGCCACGTACGGTTCCAACTGGGCGAACAAGGTCACGGCCGGCAGCACCCACGTCGTCGCCGAGTCCCGCACCGACTGGACCGCCATCTGGTACGGCGGCAAGAAGGCCTGGTTCTACAACCCGGGCGGCCAGTACACGGCCCCCGCGGGCGTGAAGACGGCGATCACCCCCAAGGACGGCGTCACCGTCCAGGTCTACGGCCGCGCCTACCCCGAGGACGCCGCCTACGCGGGCACCAACGTCCCGGTCCAGGCCAGCAACAGCGCGTCGCTGACGAAGTACAGCCTCCCGGCCGGTCAGCTGTACGTGAAGGCCGGCGAGCCGGTCGCGGGCGACTACTACTACAGCGCCTACAACACCGACGGCACCCGCGTCGTCGGCACGACGAACATCTTCATCCCGATCCGCTACAACCACCGCATGGCCTGGGTGAAGGCGAGCGACGTCCAGGAGGTCGCCACCACGGCGTCCGTCCGCGCCGACAACCGCTACAACCTGCTCGCCCGTGACACCTCCGGTGTCCTCTGGCAGTACCAGGGCAGCGGCAGTGCCACGAACGCGTTGCTGACCAAGTACAAGGTCGGCGGCGGCTGGCAGATCTACAACGCCATCACCCCGCTCACGGCGCTGCGCGCCGACGGCACCGGTGACGCCGTGGCCCGCGACGCCTCCGGCGTGCTCTGGTACTACCAGGGCAGCGGCAACCCGTCCGCCCCGTTCAAGGCCCGTCTGCGGACCGGCGGCGGCTGGCAGATCTACGACCGGATCATCGGCGTCCGCGACCTGACCGGCGACGGCAAGCCGGACCTGATCGCCCGCGAGAAGTCCGGCGTGCTGTGGCTGTACAAGGGCACCGGCACCCCGGCCACGCCGTTCGCGCCGCGCGTGAAGATCGGCACCGGCTGGCAGATCTACAACGACATCGTCAGCACCGGCGACCTCACCTCCGACGGCAAGCCGGACCTGATCGGCCGCGACAGCACCGGCGCGCTCTGGCTGTACAAGGGCAGCGGCAGCGCCACCGCCCCGTACGCCGCGCGCGTCAAGGTGGGCACCGGCTGGCAGATCTACAACAGCATCACCGGCCCGAGCGACCTCACCGGTGACGGCAAGGTCGACTTCGTGGCCCGCGACGCCTCGGGCGCCCTGTGGCTGTACAAGGGCACCGGCAGCGCCACCGCCCCGTACGCCGCGCGGGTGCAGGTCAGCCCCGGCTTGCAGGCGTACAACCTGATCTTCTGATCGGGAAGTCGCCTCACGAACGGGGCCCGGCTCGCACCGTCCACGGTGCGGACCGGGCCCCGTTCCCGTGCCCGGCTGCGTTACAGTGCTCGCATGTTCGCGCACTCGAACCAGAACTGGTGGTGGACCGCTCATCCGGCGGCCCGTCCCCAAGCTCTCCGAGCTGGGGGATACCCCAGTTCGCGCGTTTGATCGACACGCGAAGGCCGCCGAGGGGCGGCCTTCTCCCGTATCCGGGGCCGTTCCTCCTCTCCGTCATCCACCGGAAGGAACGACACGCCCCATGGACCTCTCCCGTCTCCTCGACGACTCCTGCCCTCCCTTCGCCCTGCTGCGCCGCCGCACCCCCGGCCGTGACCACGACACCGTCGAGGTGCTGATCGGCCGGGTCCACGAGGCCGGGCGCCTCGCGGAGCTGCCGGTCGGGCCCATGCCGACGCTCGCCCTCGTGCCGTTCCGGCAGATCCGCGAGCGCGGCTTCGACGTCCGGGACGACGGCACCCCGCTCTCCGTGCTCGTCGCCGACGAGGCGTACGAACTGCCGCTCGCCGAGGCCCTGGCCGCGCTGCCCGCCCATGACGTACGGGTGGAGGGCGGCGGCTTCGACGTCTCCGACGAGGCGTACGCGCAGACCGTGCGGCGGGTCATCGACGAGGAGATCGGCTCCGGCGAAGGCGCCAACTTCGTCATCCGGCGCACCTACGCCGGCGAGATCCCGGGCTTCGGGCGCGCCGACGCGCTCGCGCTGTTCCGGCGGCTGCTCGCGGGCGAGCGGGGCGCGTACTGGACGTTCGTCGTGTACACCGGGGACCGGACGCTCGTCGGGGCGAGCCCCGAGGTGCACGTGCGGATGTCGGGAGGGACGGTCGTGATGAACCCGATCAGCGGCACATACCGCTACCCGGCCGGGGCGGCCCCCACGGCCGAGGGCCTGCTCTCCTTCCTGGCCGACCGCAAGGAGACCGAGGAGCTCTCCATGGTGGTGGACGAGGAGCTGAAGATGATGTGCACGGTGGGCGACATGGGCGGGGTCGTGGTCGGGCCGCGGCTCAAGGAGATGGCCCATCTCGCGCACACCGAGTACGAGTTGCGCGGCCGGTCCTCGCTGGACGTGCGGGAGGTCCTGCGGGAGACGATGTTCGCGGCGACCGTGACCGGGTCGCCCGTGCAGAACGCCTGCCGGGTGATCGAGCGTCACGAGGAGGGCGGCCGCGGCTACTACGCGGGGGCGCTCGCCCTGCTCGGCACGGACGCGAACGGGGCGCAGACGCTGGACTCCCCCATTCTCATCCGTACCGCCGACATCGCCGCCGACGGCCGGCTGCGGGTGCCGGTGGGCGCCACGCTCGTGCGGCACTCGGACCCCGAGGGCGAGGTCGCCGAGACCCACGCCAAGGCGGCGGGCGTCCTCACGGCCCTGGGCGTGCGGGAGGGGCGGCCGGTCGACCCGTCGGCGCCGGTGCCGCCGCGGCTCGCCGACGATCCCCGGGTGCGGGCCGCGCTCGACGCGCGCCGGGCGGACCTCGCGCCGTTCTGGCTGAAGATGCAGGCCCGTTCGGCCGAGCTGTCGGGGCACGCGCTCGTCATCGACGCCGAGGACACCTTCACGGCGATGCTGGCGCACGTCCTGCGCTCCTCGGGCCTTGAGGTCTCGGTGCTCCGCTACGACGAGCCGGGGCTGCGGGAGCTGGCCCTCGCCCACGAGGGGCCCGTCGTCCTCGGCCCCGGGCCGGGGAACCCGTCGGACGCCGCCGACCCGAAGATGCGCTTCCTGCGCGGCCTCACGGCGGAGCTCGTACGCGACCACCGCCACGGCCTGTTGGGCGTCTGCCTCGGCCACGAGCTGATCGCGGCCGAACTGGGCCTGGACATCGTCCGCAAGCGCACCCCGTTCCAGGGCGCGCAGCTGCGGATCGACCTCTTCGGGCAGCAGCGTACGGTCGGCTTCTACAACAGCTTCACGGCGCGGTGCGACGACCGGACGGCGACGGAGCTGGCACTGCACCGCATCGAGGTGAGCCGCGACGCGGAGACCGGCGAGGTGCACGCCCTGCGCGGGCCGGGGTTCGCCGGCGTGCAGTTCCACCCGGAGTCGGTGCTCACGACGGACGGGGCCGCGCTCACCGCCTCGCTGCTCGCGGGCGTGCTCGTCTAGCCGATCCTCGGTACCAGGACGTTCTCGTCGCGTCGGCGCCCGACGTGGTTGAGGACGTTCTGGACCGTCGTGTCGATGATCTGGCCGACCGCGTCGAGCGTGTAGTACGCCTGGTGCGAGGTGACCACCACGTTCGGGAAGGTGACCAGGCGGGCCAGGGTGTCGTCCTCGATGCCCGCGAGGGACTTGTCGAGGAAGAACAGCCCGGCCTCCGCCTCGTACACGTCGAGGCCGACGCCGGTGAAGCGCCCGGCCCGGAGCTCGGCGACGAGGGCCTCGGTGTCGACGAGCCCGCCGCGGCTGGAGTTCACCAGGATGGCGTCGTCCTTCATGGCCTTGAGGGCGGCGGCGTCGACGACGTGGTGGGTGGCCTCCATGAGCGGGACGTGGAGGCTGACGAGGTCGGCCTCGGCGAAGAGCCGCTCCTTGTCGACGTACGTCATGCCGAGCTCCACGCAGGCGGGGTTCTCGGCGACGTCCCAGCCGAGGAGGCGCATGCCGAAGCCGTGGGCGATCCGGGTGAAGGCCTCGCCGATCTTTCCGGTGCCGAGGACGCCGACGGTACGGCCCCGCAGGTCACGGCCCATCAGTCCGTCCAGCCGGAAGTCGAAGTCGCGGGTCCGGTTGGAGGCGCGGACGATCCGGCGGTTGACGGCCATGGCGAGGGTCCAGGCGAACTCGGCGACGGAGTACGGCGAGTAGGACGAGACCCGGGCGACGGTGAGGCCGAGGCGCTCGGCGACGTCCAGGTCGATGTTGTTGAAGCCCGTGGAGCGCTGGGCGATCAGCTGGGTCCCGCCGGCCGCGAGGGTCTGCAGGACCCGGTGGTTCAGGTCGGCGTTGACGCTGGTGGAGATGATCTCGTAGCCGGCGGCGATGGGGGCGGTGTCCTCGGTGAGGAAGACGCCGAGGCAGCGGACGTCGTGGAGTCCGGCGAAGGCCTTCTCCAGGAGGGGCTTCTCGTCCGCCTGCACGCCGAATGCCAGGATTTCCACGAGGTCCCCTCACCGTCACGATGGGCCGCACATGCTCGATGTGCACGATATGCGCGATGGGTGCGGATATCGCGCATGTCGCGCACGTACGGCCCTTCGGGCCTCTCGCCGCCTCAGGCGTCGTCGAGGCCCCGCTCGATGGCGTACCGCACGAGCTCCACCCGGTTGTGCAGCTGGAGCTTGCCCAGGGTGTTCTGGACGTGGTTCTGCACCGTGCGGTGCGAGATGACCAGGCGTTCGGCGATCTGCTTGTAGCTGAGCCCCTTCGCGACGAGCCGCAGGACCTCGGTCTCGCGTTCGGTCAGCTGCGGGGCCTTCGGCTCGTCGGCACCGGCCGCCGGGGCGGGCTCGGAGGCCAGCCTGCGGTACTCGCCGAGGACGAGGCCGGCCAGGCCCGGCGTGAAGACGGGGTCGCCGACGGCCGTCCGGCGGACCGCGTCGATCAGCTCCTCCGTACTGGCCGACTTGAGGAGGTAGCCGGTGGCGCCGGACTTGACCGCCTCCAGGACGTCGGCGTGCTCGCCGCTCGCCGAGAGGACGAGGACCCGCAGCCCGGGGCGGCCGCCGACGAGCTCCTTGCAGACCTGGACGCCCGGCTTGACCGGCAGGTTCAGGTCCAGGACGAGGACGTCGGGGACGGTCGCGCCGGCACGGCGCACGGCCTGCTCCCCGTCGCCGGCGGTGGCGACCACGTCGAAGCCCGCCTCGGCGAGGTCGCGGGCGACCGCGTCCCGCCACATCGGATGGTCGTCGACGACCATCACCCTGATCCGCTGCTCGCTCACTTCTCCCCTGCCTTCCCCCGTGGAACCTTCAACTCGACTTCCGTGCCCTGGCCGGGGACCGAGATCAGCTCGGCCGAACCGCCCAGATCCCGCAGTCTCCCCCGGATGGACAGGGCGACGCCCATCCGGCCCTCGCCCCAGGCCTCCGCGAGGCGGCCCTCCGGGATGCCGGGGCCGTCGTCCCGGACGGTGACGGTCACCTCGTCCGGCCAGTCCTCGATCAGGATCCACGCGTGCGCGTCCTCGCCGGCGTGCACCCGGACGTTGTCCAGGGCGGCCCCGACGGCGGTGGCCAGCTCGCGGGCGGCGGGCGGCGGAAGCAGCACCGGGGCCCCCGGCTCGGAGAGGGTGACCCGGGCTCCGGCGCGCGGGGCGAGCAGGACGCGGAGGTCGACGGGGCTGTCGTCGTCCGGTTCGTCGTCGACCTCGACGACCCGGACGAACGCGCCCTCGGACTCGTCCTCGGAGACCAGGCTGGGCCGGGTGAGCCCGCCCGCGACGAGGGTGCGCAGGGCGACCTCCTGCTCCCCCGCCATCCGGCCGAGTTCGGCGGCCTCGCCGCCGAGCGCGGTGCCGCGCCGCTGCACCATCGCGAGGACCTGGAGGACGCTGTCGTGGATGTCCCGGGCGAGCCGCTCCCGCTCCCGGGTCGCGGCCTCGATCTCCAGGGCGCGGGCGAGGGTGCGCTCGGAGGCGCGGGCGACCTCGACGACGTAGCCGATGCCGATGGAGGCGACCCAGACGAGGAGCACGTTGTGGAAGGTGTCCCGGCCGGGGTGGCCGCGCTCGATGATGTTGGCGACGGCGACCAGCGAGGAGGCGACTCCGGCCCAGCGCCAGCCGCCCTTGATGGCGTACGCGAGGACGGATCCCGCGGTCCATATCGTCGGCAGGGTGGGGCCGTCGAACGACTGGGCCTGGGCGTCGGCGAGCGGGGTGAGGAGGATGCCCGTGAGGGCGAGGGCGAGGTCGGCGACGAGGAAGCCCTTGGTGCAGCTGGCCGCGTTCGCCACCTTGGGGAGGGTGGCGAGGGTCCAGCAGCACATCACCGCCAGATAGCCGATCGCGATCCAGGGCCGCTCGTACCCGCTCCGGTCGAACGCGTACAGCAGGACCGCGTAGACCATGGTCAGGACGCGGTAGCCGGTCAGCGCCCGCCACAGCGGCTGCTCGACCGACATGCGCACGACACGCTCGCGCTTGGCCATCTCCCCCACCCCAGCCCCCTCGCGGGGACTTACGCGCCGGACTCTTCCCGAGCGGCGATCTCGGCCTTGACGGCCTCCTTGGCCGCCTTCTCCGCCTCCGCGATCTGCCGCTTGGCGGCGGTCGCGTAGATGTCGACGTACTCCTGGCCGGACAGCTTCATGATCTCGTACATGACCTCGTCGGTCACCGAGCGGAGGATGAAGCGGTCCCCCTCCATGCCCTGGTAGCGGGTGAAGTCCAGCGGCTTGCCGATCTTGATCCCCGGGCGCATCAGCTTGGGGACGACCTTGCCGGGCGGCTGGATCTTCTCCGTGTCGATCATGGCGACCGGGATCACGGGCGCGCCGGTGGCCAGGGCGACGCGCGCCAGACCGCCGGGCTTGCCCCGGTAGAGGCGGCCGTCGGGCGAGCGGGTGCCCTCGGGGTAGATCCCGAAGAGGCCGCCGCCCTCGATGACCTCGATGCCGGCCTTGATGGCCGCCTCGCCCGCGCCGCGGGCACCCGAACGGTCCACCGGGAGCTGGCCGACGCCCTTGAAGAAGGCGGCGGTGAGCTTGCCCTTCACGCCGGGCGTGGTGAAGTACTCGGCCTTGGCGATGAAGGTGACCTTGCGGTCCAGGACGGCGGGCAGGAAGAAGGAGTCCGAGAAGGACAGGTGGTTGCTCGCGAGGATCGCGGGCCCCTCGGCGGGGATGTTCTCCAGCCCCTCCACCCAGGGCCGGAAGGCGAGCTTCAGGGACCCTCCGATGGAGAACTTCATTGCGCCGTAGATCAACTCGCCATGCCTTCCGTGTGCCGTCGCCACGACTTTATCCCCTACCGGCACACGGCCCCCGCTACGGCCCTGGTCGGTGTCGGTCCGGTCGCGTACCGTGAAGGTCCTTCCCCATTTCCCGTCGCTCCGGCGCACCCGCAGACGCCGGAGTCGCAACCGAACAGGAGACCCCGGTGCCGGTCCTTCCCGGAGCCGAGCCGTACCGCCATGAAGGCGGAGAGGCCGGCGTCCTTCTCTGTCACGGATTCACCGGTACCCCGCAGTCGATGCGCCCGTGGGCCGAGTACCTGGCCGAGCGCGGCCTGTCGGTGTCGGTGCCGCTGCTGCCGGGCCACGGCACCCGCTGGCAGGACATGCAGCTCACCACCTGGCACGACTGGTACGCGGAGGTGGACCGCGCCCTGCGCGAGCTCCTGGACCGGTGCCGGACCGTCTTCGTCTTCGGCCTCTCCATGGGCGGGGCCCTCACGCTGCGTCTCGCCGCCCAGCACGGCGACGCGATACGGGGCATCGTCCTGGTCAACCCGGCGAACAAGGTGCACGGCCCCGCCGCGTACGCGCTGCCCGTCCTCCGGCACCTGGTCCCCTCCACGAAGGGCATCGCCAGCGACATCGCCAAGGAGGGCGCGACCGAGGTCGGCTACGACCGGGTGCCGCTGCACGGCGCGCACACCATGCGCCGCCTCTTCCAGACGGTGGACGCCCAGCTCCCGCAGGTCACCCAGCCGGTGGTACTGCTCCACAGCCCCCAGGACCACGTCGTGCCGCCCGTCGACTCGGCCCGGATCCTGTCCCGGATCTCCTCGACGGACGTCAAGGAGATACTGCTGGAACAGAGCTACCACGTGGCGACGTTGGACCATGATGCGGAGCGGATCTTCGACGAGAGCCTGGCCTTCGTCGAGCGTCTGGCCCCGGATCTGGTCGACGGGAAGGGAAGCAGGAGCGGTGGCTGAGCAGCAGGACGGCGACGGGCGGGAGCCGCAGCCCATCGACGAGGAGGCGGCCTGGGCCGCGATCGTCGCCGGGTACGGCGAGGAGCCCGCGGACCCGCCGGGGACGAGGCCGTTCCGGCCCGTCGAGAACCTGCCGCTGCCCGAGCCCGAGGACGACGAGGACGGGCCCGTCCAGGAGGTCCGGCCGGTGAAGGGCACGGCCTGGAAGCCGAGGCCGAAGCCGGTGGAGCCCGAGGCCGACGCGGACGCGGAAGAGGACCCGGAGGCGGGCCCCGAGCGGCCCGCGCTCGGCAGCTCGATCGTCTTCGCGCCCGGCGTGCGGGTCGGCGGCCCCCGGGACTACGCGCCGGCCGAGCCGGACGACGCGGCGGGCGGCGCCGACGAGGGCCACTTCGTCCCGCCGGAGCCGCCGCCGCTGCCCGAGGCGGACACCACGACCAAGTTCGCCTGGCTCGCGGTCGTCGGCGGCCCGGTCCTCATGCTGGTCGCCGTCCTGCTCCAGTGGGACATGACCTGGTGGCTGACGACCCTCTGCGTGGGCGGCTTCCTGGGCGGCTTCGCGACGCTGGTGGCCCGCATGAAGCACGACGACGACGATGACGACGGCTTCGACGACCCGGGCCGCGGGGCGGTCGTGTAGCAGGCCTCAGCCGGCCGGCACCCGGACCGCCGCGAGGACCGGGAGGTGGGCTCCTCCTCCCGACGCCGCCCTCGCACCGCTCGGCGCCGGGGCGCCTCCCGGGCTTCGGACGGCTGCGCCGGCCTCCGGCCGCCGTCAGGGCGCGGCCGGCACCCGGACCGCCGCGAGGACCGGGAGGTGGTCCGTGGCGGCCCGCAGGTCGGCCGGGTCGAGGTCCGTCGGGACTCCGCAGCCGAGGAACTCGATGCCCGGGGTCGCCAGGATCGCGTCGATGCGCTGGTGCGGGTCGCCGGGCGTCGAGGTGTGCTCGCCGCCCCAGGGGCTGACCGCCCAGCCGTCCCGGAGCTCCCTCGTGAGGCGGGTGAAGGCGGGGCCTCCGGGGCGCTCGTTCAGGTCGCCGGCGACGAGGGCGTGCGGGGTGCCGAGGGCGGCGACCCGGTCGAGGACCATCCCGGCCTGGGCGTACCGCTCGTCCTTCCGCAGGCTCAGATGGCAGCTGACCACGCCGAGCCTGGCCCCGGCGAAGCGGACGACGGCGGTCGCGAGGCCGCGCCGGTGCAGGCCCGGGGTGAGGGGCAGCAGGACGTCCTCGGTCCGCTCCACGGTGGCCCGCAGGGAGCAGAGCAGCAGCGGCCCGGCCGCGGTGGCGCCCCCGCTCAGGATGACGAGCTCGCTCTTGGCGGCGAGCCGGGCGGCGTGTTTGCGCCAGCGGAAGAAGCGGGGCGCCTCCTGGACGAAGACGAGGTCCGGGGCGCAGGCGCGGATCACCCGGGCGAGGGCGTCCTCGTCGTCGCGCATCGAGCGGACGTTGTAGCTCAGAACCCGGAGGACGGCCGAACCGTCGCTCTCGGTGCGGGAGTTGGGCAGCTCACTGATCGCCATGACGGCCAACATACGACGACCGCCCGCCGGGTCCGAGAGGACGCGGCGGGCGGTCGTCGTATGGCTCCGTGCCGTGTTCAGCCCTGGCGGGCGAGGTCCGCGGCGCCGACCAGGCCGGCCTTGTTGCCGAGCTGGGCCGCGAGGACCTGCGCGTGCGGGCGCCACTGGCCGCCGATCAGCCAGCGGCGGAAGGACTTGCGGATCGGGTCGAGGACGAGGTCGCCCTCGTCCGAGACGCCGCCGCCGACGATGAACGCCGAGGGGTCGAAGAGCGAGGCCAGGTCGGCGAGACCGGCGCCTGCCCAGCGGGCCAGCTCGCGGAAGGAGTCGACGGCCACCGGGTCGCCCGCCCGGGCGGCCTGGCTGACGTGCTTGCCCTCGATGCCCTGCGGGGTGCCGTCGCCGAGGCCGAGGAGGATCTCCGCACGCTCCGGGGTGGCGTTGGCGCGCTGCTTGGCGTACCGGACGAGCGCACGCCCGGAGGCGTACTGCTCCCAGCAGCCCTGGCTGCCGCATCCGCACAGCAGACCGTCCGGGACGACCCGGATGTGGCCGAACTCGGCGGCCACGCCGAAGCGTCCGCGGCGCAGCTTGTTGCCGATGATGATGCCGCCGCCGAGGCCGGTGCCGAGGGTGATGCAGATGACGTCCTCGTGGCCCTGGCCGGCGCCGAAGCGGTACTCGCCCCAGGCCGCGGCGTTGGCGTCGTTCTCGACGACGACCGGCAGGCCGACCCGCTGCTCGACCTTGTCCTTCAGCGGCTCGTGCCGCCAGTCGATGTTCGGCGCGAAGAGGACGGTGGCACGCTTGTCGTCGACGTAGCCCGCGGCTCCGATGCCGACGGCCTCGATCTGGTACCCCTTGCCCGCCTCGGAGACCGCGGCGCAGATGGCGTCGACGATGCCCTCGGGGGTCGGCGGGGTGGGCACGGTGTGGGTGTCGAGGATGTTGCCCTCCTCGTCGACCACGCCGGCCGCGATCTTCGTGCCGCCGATGTCGACGCCGATGGTGAGTCCCATGTGTCCCTCAGTTTTCGGTCGAGCCCCGCTAAGGCCAACCGTACCCGAGGGGAGATGGCCCGCCGATCAGTCCAGGTCGATGTGCTGGCCGGTTCCGGGCCCCTCGTCGTCCTTGCGGTCGTCCTTGCGGGGCGGCACGTCCGGGTCCGCGTCCCGGCGCGGGTCGTCGTCCTCGGGGACGGCGCCGCCGCGGGTCCAGCGGCTCTCGTGGCCCTCGACGGCGGAGCGGTAGGCGGCGAGGAGCTCGCTGCCGGCGGCGGCGAGGTGGTCGAAGACCTGCGGGTTGCGCTCGATGACGGGCTCGACGACGGCCTTCGCCTGGTTGACGAGCTGCTGCACAGTCTGCGCGGCGGTCTGCGCGGCCTGGCCGCCGAGGAGCGGGGCCCCGAGGCCGCCGGAGACCTTGTCGGCCACGGCCTCGAAGAGCCTGCGGAACTCCTCCGCGGGCGAGCCGGGCTCGGTCGCGCGCTGCGCCCGGCGGCGGGCCTTCTCCGCCTCCAGGTCCTCGGCACAGGCCTTGGCCCAGGCGTCCGAATCGCTCATGGCGTACTCCTCAGTGGCTGCGTACTTCGACGGTACACGCCGCTTCAGGGGGTGCGGGGCCAGAGCCCGGGGTCGGGGGTGAAGCGCACCCGGAGGTCCCAGTCGACGAGCCCGGCGCCGGTGACGGTGCAGCGGCGCAGGGCGCCCGGGAGCGGGACGCCGCGGCGGAACGCGCCGACGGTCAGGAGCAGTTCGTCGCCGCGGCGGACGAGCGACAGCTCCTCCTTGACGGCGCCCGGCAGGGGGATGTGCCAGACGAGGACGCCGTCCTCCTCGCGCCGGTCCTCGACGGCCCACTCCGGTACGGGGCCGGTCTTCGCGGGCCGGGGGGACGCGAGGAGGACGAGGTCCTCGGCCCCGCGCGGGGCCCGGCCGAGGTGCGGGAGCTCGTACAGCTCGCCGGCGCCCTCGGTACGGAGCTCGGCGAGGTGCCGGTGCTGTTCGGCGGTGAGCCCGGCCAGCCAGGGGTCCTCGGAGCCGGCGGGGAGGATCCGGTTCGCGACGACGGCGTCGAGGGCGAGGCGCTGGACGGCGAGACCCAGCCGGGCGGTGCGCAGGGCGCGGGCGGCGGCGGGGCCGGGTTCGACGACGAGGCGGACGGTGGTGGTGGCGGCCTCGACGACGGCCTGGACGGCGGCGAGCTCGGCCTCCCAGCGGGCGGTCGTCTCGTACAGCCACTGCGCGGGCATCGGGACGCCGGCGAGCTGGGCGAGCATCGGGCGCAGGGCGCGGGCGGCCTGGCGCTCCGGGGGCAGGAGCCGGCGCAGGTAGCGGCGGAGCTGCCCGGGGAGGGCGAGCAGGGCGAGGGCCTCGTCGAGCGGGGGCAGGTCGACGACGGCGAGCTCGTGGTCGCCCTCGGCCGCGTCGCGCAGGGCGCGCAGCAGGGCGAAGGGGCGGCTGCCGGGGAGCTCGGTCAGCTCGGCGTCCTCGAAGGGCGCGGCACCGAGGAGGTCGAGGGCGGCGGAGGAGCGGGCCTGGAGGGCGAGGAACTCCCGCCGGAAGTCGGCGCCGGGCCGCGGGCGCAGGATCCGGAGCCCTTCCGCGGGCTCCGCGTCCTCGGAGACGAGCAGCACCCGGCGCCCGGCCCGCGCCTCGGCGAGCGCGGTGCCGGCGGCGAGGGTGGTGCGCCCGGCGCCGCCGGGACCGGTGACAAGGATGATCCGCATGGGCCCGAACGTTACCGGGCCCCAGTCGGGGGCCCGGGCGGAGCCTTACGCGCCCGATTCGACCCGCTTCTTCAGGCCGTCGAGCGCGCGGTCGATGATGACCTTCTCCGCCTTGCGCTTGATCATGCCGAGCATGGGGATCTTGACGTCCACGGTCAGCTGGTAGGTGACCTCCGTGCGGTCGCCGCCGAGGGACTTGAGGAGGTAGGAGCCGTCGAGGGAGCGGAGCATCTGGGACTTGACCAGGGTCCAGCTGACCTCGTCGGATCCGGTCCAGGTGTACGCCAGGGTGTGGTCGTCCTTGATGGCGCCCGCGTCGAGGAGGAGCCGGACCTTCGAGGCGCGTCCGGCGTCGTCGGTCTCCAGGACCTGGGCCTCCTTCACCTCGCCGGTCCACTCGGGGTAGCGGGCGAAGTCGGCGATCACGCTCATGACGTCGGTCGGCGCCGCCTCGATGGTGATGCTCGAGCTGGTGTGTTCGGCCATCGCGGTGGCTCCTCCACTGTGCGGTCCGGCGGAAGTAAAGGCGGAAACAAAAGGGCACAGACGTGCCGACGGAAGGCTATCGCGCCCCCGAGCCCGCGCCGTCACCACTCCAGGGCGAAGGGCCTGCCGGTCGAGGCGAAGTGTCCGACGTTCACGCACTCGGTCGCGCCGATGCGCATCCGGTGGGCGAGCGGCTGGTGGACGTGGCCGAAGAGGGCGTACCGGGGCCGGACGCGGTGGATGGCGTCGAGGAGGGCCCGGCTGCCGCGCTCGAAGCGGCGGGCGACGGTGTCGTAGGTGAGGTCGGCGACGTCCGGCGGGATGTGGGAGCAGAGGACGTCGACGTCGCCGAGGGCCTCGACCTTGGCGGCGTACTCCTCGTCGGGGATCTCGTACGGCGTGCGCATGGGGGTCTGCAGGCCGCCGCCGACGAAGCCGAAGACCAGGCCGCCGAGCTCGATCCGCTGTCCGTCGAGGACGGTCGTCCCCGGTCCGGCGAAGTCGGCCCAGAGCCGGGGGATGTCGACGTTGCCGTAGGTGGCGTAGGTGGGGGTGGGGAAGGCGGCGAAGAGTTCGGCGTACTGGCGGCGGACGGCGGCCTCGATGGCGGTGTCGCGGTCGATGTCGAGCCCGGCCCAGAGGCTGCGGCCCAGGTCGCGGGCCTCGTCGAAGCGGCGGGCGGTGCGCAGTTCGACGAGCCGGTCGGCGTTCTCGGTGCCGAAGAGGTCGGGGAAGATCCCCCGGCTGTGGTCGGCGTAGTCGAGGAAGAGGACCAGGTCACCGAGGCATATGAGGGCGTCGGCGCCCTCTCCGGCCTTGGCGAGGTCGCCGGCGTTGCCGTGCACGTCACTGACCACATGGACTCGCATGTGCCCACCTTAGGGGGTGTCACCTGCGGTTACTTGGGAGTCGTGAAACCGGTGGATTACTGTGCGCAGAGCATGGTCACGCATATGTGACGCACGGAACATCTGTCCGGGACCCCCTACCGGGAACCGTGTACTGGCGAGTAACGTCCGGGCAGTCCACCAGTCGTGCTCACCCCCACTGAGCACCTGCCCGATCATGGACTTCACCGGTGCATCACACAGAGCCGTGGCGCCGGCGCCCGATGAGGAGCAGCAGTCTTGCGCGAGTTCAGCCTTCCGGCCCTGTACGAGGTCCCCACGGACGGCAACCTGACGGATCTCATCCGCCGCAACGCCTCCCAGCACCCAGACGTCGCCGTGATGGGGCGCAAGGTCGACGGCGTCTGGACGGACGTCACCGCCACGCAGTTCCTCGCCGAGGTCCGCGGGGTCGCCAAGGGTCTGATCGCCTCGGGCGTCGAGCCGGGCGACCGGGTCGCGCTGCTCTCCCGTACGCGCTACGAGTGGGTGCTCCTCGACTTCGCGATCTGGAGCGCGGGCGCGGTGACCGTGCCGGTGTACGAGACGAGCTCGCCGGAGCAGATCCAGTGGATCCTCGGCGACTCGGGCGCGACCCTGGTGCTGGCCGAGAGCGCCGCCCACCAGGCCGCGGTGGAGTCCGTGCGCGACCGGCTCCCGGAGCTCAAGGGCATCTGGCAGATCGAGGACGACGCGGTCGCGCGGCTCACGGCCACCGGCGCGGACGTCTCCGACGAGCTGCTCGACGCCCGCATGTCGGCGGCGAACGCGGACGACCCGGCGACGATCGTCTACACCTCGGGCACGACGGGCCGCCCCAAGGGGTGCGTCCTGACCCACCGGGCCTTCTTCGCCGAGTGCGGCAACGTGGTGGAGCGGCTCAAGCCCCTCTTCCGTACGGGCGAGTGCTCGGTGCTGCTGTTCCTGCCGGCCGCGCACGTCTTCGGGCGGCTGGTCGAGGTCGCTTCGGTGATGGCGCCGATCCGGCTCGGCTGCGTCCCGGACATCAAGAACCTCACCGACGAGCTGGCCTCGTTCCGCCCGACGCTGATCCTGGGCGTGCCGCGCGTCTTCGAGAAGGTCTACAACTCGGCGCGGGCCAAGGCGCAGGCCGACGGCAAGGGCAAGATCTTCGACAAGGCCGCGCACACGGCCATCGCGTACAGCCGGGCGCTCGGCACCCCGCAGGGCCCGCCCTTCGGCCTCAAGCTGAAGCACAAGGTCTTCGACAAGCTGGTCTTCAGCAAGCTGCGGGCGGTGCTCGGCGGCCGCGGCGAGTACGCGATCTCGGGCGGCGCGCCGCTGGGCGAGCGGCTCGGCCACTTCTTCCGGGGCATCGGCTTCACGGTCCTGGAGGGCTACGGCCTGACGGAGTCGTGCGCCGCGACCGCGTTCAACCCGTGGGACCGGCAGAAGATCGGCACGGTCGGCCAGCCGCTGCCGGGCTCGGTGGTGCGGATCGCCGACGACGGCGAGGTGCTGCTGCACGGCGAGCACATCTTCACGGAGTACTGGAACAACCCGGCGGCGACGGCCGAGGCGCTGGCGGACGGCTGGTTCCACACGGGTGACATCGGCACGCTCGACGAGGACGGCTACCTCGCGATCACCGGCCGCAAGAAGGAGATCCTGGTGACGGCGGGCGGCAAGAACGTCGCCCCGGCGGTCATCGAGGACCGGATCCGGGCGCACGCGCTGGTCGCGGAGTGCATGGTGGTCGGCGACGGGCGTCCGTTCGTGGGCGCGCTGGTCACGATCGACGAGGAGTTCCTGGGCCGCTGGGCGAGCGAGCACGGCAAGCCGGCCGGTTCGACGGCTGCGTCCCTGCGGGACGACGCGGAGCTGATCGCCGAGGTCCAGCGGGCGATCGACGACGGCAACGCGGCGGTGTCGAAGGCGGAGTCGGTCCGCAAGTTCCGCATCCTTCCGGCCCAGTTCACCGAGGAGGCGGGCCACATCACGCCGTCGCTGAAGCTGAAGCGGAACGTGGTGGCGAAGGACTTCGCGGACGAGATCGAGGCGATCTACACGAAGTAGGGGTACGCGAAAGGGGCCCGGGGGGGGGGGCGCGCCCCCGGGCCCCCCCCACCTTCCCCCCCCCCCCTCCCCCCACCCTCCCCCCCCCCCCCCCCACCGCGCCCCCCCCCCCCCCCCCAACCCAAAAAG
>NZ_JBVJWR010000025.1:86712-115342 GCF_055602235.1 Streptomyces sp. NPDC037410
GGGGGGGGGGAGGGGGGGGGGGGAAAGAGAGGGGAGCAGAAAGAGGAGAAGAAACAGGAGGGGGGGCGCCCCCGGCCCCCCCCCCCCCCCCCCCCCCCCCCCCCCCCCCCCCCCCCTCCGCATGTCCCGCGTACGTCCTACAGCAGCTCGCGCAGCCGCTCCGCGAGCAGGTCCCAGCGCCAGCGGTCCTCCACCCAGGCCCTGCCCCGCTCCCCCATGCGGGCGCGGAGCTCGGGGTCGAGGAGGAGGGTGGCGACGCGGTCGGCGGTCTCCCCCGCGGACTCGCCGCGGACGACCCAGCCGGTCTCGCCGTCGAGGACGGCGTCGGGGGCGCCGCCGGAGTCGCCGGCGACGACGGGCAGGCCGGTGGCGGAGGCCTCCAGGTAGACGATGCCGAGGCCCTCGACGTCGAGGCCGCCGCGCCGGGTGCGGCAGGGCATGGCGAAGACGTCGCCGGCCCCGTAGTGGGCGGGCAGCTCGGACCAGGGGACGGCGCCGGTGAAGCGTACGGATCCGGCCACGCCGGTCTCGGCGGCGAGGTGGTGCAGGTCCTTCTCGTACGGTCCGCCGCCGACGATCAGGAGGACCGCGTCCGGGACCCGGCGGAGGATCTCGGGCATGGCCCTGATCAGGGTGTCCTGGCCCTTGCGGGGGACGAGCCGGGAGACGCAGACGACGACCGGGCGGTCGCTGAGCCCGAGGCGGGCGCGGACCTCGTCGCCGCCCGAGTCGGGGTGGAAGGTCTTCTCGTCGACGCCGGGCGGGAGCTGGACCATGCGGCCGGCGGCGGCCGGGGTGAGGGCGGTCGCGATGCGGGAGCGGGTGTACTCGCCGAGGTAGGTGATCGTGTCGGTGCCCTCGCCGATGCGGCGCAGGAGCTGCCGGGCGGCGGGGAGCTGGGCCCAGCCGGCCTCGTGCCCGTGCGTGGTGGCGACGAGCCGGCGCGCGCCGGCCCGGCGGAGCGCGGGGGCCATCAGGCCGAGCGGGGCGGCCGCGCCGAACCACACGGACTCGCAGCCGTGCTCGCGGAGGAGGGCGGTGGCGCGGGCGGTGACCCGAGGAGACGGCAGCAGCATGGTGGTGCGATCCCGTACGACCGTGAAAGGCTGTTCGGCGTCGAACGCGGCCGTCGCCTCGATCCCTTCACGGCTGCGCTTCCACGTGGAGGCGTAGACCACGATCCGGTCGGGGTCCAGGCGGAGTGCCATGTTGTGCAGGAAGGCCTGGATTCCGCCGGGACGGGGCGGGAAGTCGTTGGTTACGATCAGGGTCTTGTGCATCGTGGCCGACAGTACGCGATGGCCTGCACCACCCGGCAACACGCCTGCCCCGCCACCGCGGGCCCGCAGGAACACGACCGCCCCCGCCACCGCGGGCCGACCGGACAGGGACGCGACAGTGACGACGGGTGCGGCGGGGAACGGGTCACGCACGGGTCTGCGGCTTCCGCTCGGCCTCTGGGGTCTGTCCCGGGCCGTTCTGCTGCTCGTCGTCTTCAAGATCGTGGTGATCCCCGGACCGGACGTCACCTTCGACGTCTCGGAGATCTACCAGGGCTGGTACGAGGTGCTGAGCACGGGCACGTACCCGCTGGACGACGTCACCTGGCAGTACCCGCCGGCCGCCGCGTTCGCCATCCTCGCCCCGGGGCTGCTGCCGTTCCTCGGCTACGCGACCGCCTTCTTCCTCCTCGCCTTCCTCTGCGACGCGCTCGTCTTCGGGCTGCTCCTCCACACGGGCCGCCGCTCCGGCCGCTCGTCGCGGGGTGCCTGGTTCTGGCTCGCGGGCATACCGCTGCTCGGCCCGACGGCGTACGCCCGGTACGACGTGATGGTGACCGCCGTCGCGGTGGCGGCGCTGCTCGCGGCGGGCCGCAGCCCGCGCGTGCTCGGCGCGCTCGCCGGCTTCGGCGCGGTCCTGAAGGTGTGGCCGGTGCTGCTGCTCGCGGGCACCCCGAAGGGACGAACGACCCTCCGCTCCTGGTCGACGGCGGTGGGCGCGGCGGCCGCGGTGCTGGCGTTCTGCGTGCTGTGGATGCCGGGGGCGCTGGCCTTCCTCGGTTTCCAGCGCGACCGGGGCACGGAGGTCGAGTCGCTGGGCGCGATGGTCTTCCACGTCGTCCGGCACTTCGGCTGGAGCGGCGAGGCGCGGATGAACTACGGCTCGATCGAGTTCCTCGGGCCGCACGTGTCCACGGTCTCGACGGCCGCCCTCGTCCTCACGATCGCCGCGTTCGGCTGGCTGCTCGTGTGGCGGATCCGGGCGCGCCACTTCGGCTCGTCGACGGTGGCGGACGCGGCCTTCGTGGCGGTGCTGCTGTTCACGACGACGAGCCGGGTGCTCTCCCCCCAGTACATGCTGTGGCTGCTCGGCCTGGCCGCGGTCTGCCTGGCCTACCGGTCGAGCCGGATGCGGCGGCCCGCGCACCTGGTGCTGTGGGCGACGGCGGTGACGCAGTTCGAGTTCCCGGTGTGGTTCTCGCACGTGACGCGGAGCGATCCGCTGGGCATCGCGGTGCTGTTCACCCGGAACGGTCTGCTGATCGCCGCCACCGTCCTCGCCTGCCGGATCCTGTGGCGGCACACGGTGACGGAACCGCGGCTCGCCGGGGGCGCGCGGATCCCCGCGCAGGCGACTCAGCCGGAGCGCGAGAAGACCCTGTCCGGCACCGCCCGCTGAGACTTCCGCCGGGCCGGGACCGTACGGCGGTGCAGCAGGCCGAGCGCCGCGCACTGGGCCGCCATGGCGAGGGCCATGGCCAGGCAGATCCCGCCGAGGCCGAGGCCTGAGAGGGCGTACGCGAGCGGGAGCTGGACCAGGACGCCCGTGACGGTGATCCGGGCGAGGTACGGGCTCGCCCCGGTGCCCTCGAAGACGCCGGCCAGCGCGATGTACCCGGCCATGAGCAGCAGGTACGGGCCGAGGCAGCGCAGGAAGAGCGCGCCCGCCGCCACCACCCCGGGCTCGGCTCCGAAGGCCCGCATGACGGGCCCGGCGCCCAGGAACAGCAGCGTGGCGGCGCTCGCGCCGAGGACGCCGGCGAGGACGAGGGCCTGCCGGCCGACGGCCCTGCGCTCGTCCAGGCCCGAGCCGAGGAGGTGGGCGCTGTGGATGGCGGCGGCCTGCCGGACGGCGTAGAAGGCCATGGTCGCCACGTACATGGCCTTGGTGGCGATGCCGTAGGCGGCGATCTCGGTGACGCCGAGCCGGGCGACGACGGAGACGAGCGCGAGGGCTCCGGCCATCCGGACCGCGAAGTCGACGGACATGGGCAGCCCGGTGGCGGCGGTGCGGCGCAGCGCGGCGGCCGTGGACAGGGCCGCGCGGGCGGTCCGCGCGGCCTTGAGGAACGGGTCGCGGCGCAGGGCGACGAGCCCGGCGGCGAGGGCGGCGGTCCGGCCGGTGACGGTGGCGAGGGCGGCGCCCGGCACCCCGTACGCGTGGATGAGCAGCGGGTCGAGGACGAGGATCAGGCCGTTGGCGAGGAAGGCGAGCCGCATGGGCGTGCGGGTGTCGCCGGCGCCCTTGAGGATGCCGTCGAGGACGTTCGTGGCGAAGAAGACGGCCGTGCCGGGGAGCGAGATCGCGAAGTAGGCGACGGCCAGGGCGTGCGCGGGGTGGTCCGGACCACCGAGCAGGAGGGCGGCGAGCGGCTCGCGGAGCAGGTATCCGCCGAGGGCGACGGGCGGGACGAGCAGGGCGCAGAGGGCGGTGCCGCCCCGGACGGCGGCGCGGACGGCTCCGGGGTCGTCGGCGCCTCTGGCGCGGGCGACGAGGACGGTGGTGCCGGAGCCGGCCATGAGGACGACGCCGAGGAGCAGGTTCTCGACGTTTCCGGCGAGGGCGACGGCGGCGACGGCGTCCCCGCCGAGGCGGGCGACCCAGACCATGTTGATGATGCCGGCGGCGACTCCGGCGAGGAGTTCGAGGTAGACCGGGCGGGCGAGCCGGACGAGCGTGCGGCGGTGCGTGGACGGCGACGACGGCGAGGACATGCGAAAGGATCCCCCTCTTTCCGATGTACCTCGAATAGAGGCACCTCGAAAAGAGGTAGCATGAGAACCCGTCCCCCGACAAGCGGTCCCGACCCCCGCGAAGAGAGGTGCCCGGTGCTGGAGCTGTCGATCCTGGGCTTCCTGTACGAGAAGCCGCTGCACGGCTACGAGCTGAAGGAGCGCATCCAGGGCCTGAGCGGTCACGTCCGCCCGGTCAGCGACGGCGCCCTCTACCCCGCCATCACACGGCTGGTGAAGAACGGCCTGGTCGACAGCCGTACGGAGCCGGGCGCGAGCGCGGCCCCGCGCCGGACGCTCTCCCTCACCCCCGGGGGCCGCCGGGAGCTGCTCGCCCGGCTGCGCACCCCCAAGGACGCCGAGATCACCGACGGCCAGCGCTGGTTCACCCTGCTCGCCTTCCTGGGCCACCTCCCCGACCGGGCGGACCAGGCGGCCGTCCTCCGCCGCCGCCAGGAGTTCCTGAACACCCCGGCCAGCTTCTTCTACGAGGAGGGGACCCCGGTCCGCGCCGAGCGCGAGCCCGACCTCTTCCGCCAGGGGATGCTCCGGATCGCCCGCGCGACGGGCACCGAGGAGAAGGCCTGGCTCGCGGAGACGCTCGCCGTCCTGGAGAGCTAGCCGAGCCGGTCGGTCAGGTACGCGCGCCAGTCCGCGGTGAACCGCTCCGGCGTGGTGTCCAGGACGTCCCGGAGCGCCTTCTCCACCGCGCCGTCCCGGGCCGGGTGCGCGCCGACCGCCTGGTAGAACGCGGCCAGCTTCGCCTCGCCCCAGCGGTTCGCGATCAGCTCGCAGGCCAGCCAGCCGCCCTCGTAGGCCCTGGCCAGCGCCTCCGCGTCGCTGCCGAAGGCGAAGGCCCGGTCCTCGGGGAGCTCCGCCGGGAGGTCGCCCGCCTGGACCGCGCGGCGCAGCTCGGGCGCGGCCTGGGCGGCGGTGCGTTCGGTGCCCCGGTAGGCGACCCAGTCGGCGAAGCCCTCGGAGAGCCAGACCGGGGTGGCCCCGGTCGTCTGGACGCGGGTCGCGACGTGGGTGGTCTCGTGGGTGAGGACCAGCTGCCGGCCGAAGGCTCCGAGGACCCCGTACGCGTCGGGGTTCACGATCACCCGGTCCGCGGGCGCGGTCGGCCCGCCGCCCGCACGGCCGGTCGTGACGGCCGCGATGCCCCGGTAGGAGGCGGCGGGACCGCCGAGGAGCCGGCCCATCGCCTCGATCGAGGCGGGTACGAGGACCACGACCCGGCCCGCCCAGGTCCCGTGCCAGGCGTCCCCGACCGCGGGCACCGCCCGGTCCGCCGCCGCCGCCATCTCCCGCAGCCGCTCCGCGCTCTGGCCCACGCCGAGGACGAGGCTGCGCCGGCCGGTCACCGCCGTGACCTCGCCCTGCTGCCACAGCTGCTGCGGGGCGCCCTCGGCGGCGCGGTCGCCGGTCACGTACCAGCGGCCGTCCCGTTCGGCGAGGTCGAGGACCCGCTCGGTGGTGGCGGGCCCGGAGTCGTACCCCTTGATCCGGTAGCCGAGCTCGGCCCTGGCGGTGGCCCGCCCCTCGCCGGTCCGGTCGACGCCGGTGACCCGGTAGGACCAGCCGCCCAGCGGGATCTTCGCGAGCCGGTCGAACTCGGTGCGCGCGGCCGGCGCGAGCGCGGGGTCGAGGCCCGCGAGGTATCCGGCCTCGTCGCGGTCGAGCAGCGCCCGCGCGTGCCGGTCGAGCAGGCCCTGGACCTCCCCGGTCGCCGGTCGCTCCGGCGCGGGTGCCGCGCATCCGGCGAGGGTCAGCACCGCGGCGAGCAGCCCCGCCGCCACGCCGCGTCCCGCTCCACTCCGCCGAACCCGCACGCACCCGATCGTACGGGCGCGGGCGTCAGACGCGGGTGACGGTGACGTGGGACATCATGTTCACCGGGTCGTAGCGGACCCGCGCGCCCGGGTACGGGGCGTGGATGACCTGGCCGTTCCCGGCGTAGATCGCCACATGGCTGGCGTCTCCGCGGTACGTGACGAGGTCGCCGGGCTGCGCCTGCGAGAGCGGCACCTGCCGGCCGGCGTACCGCTGCGCCGAGGAGGTGCGCGGCAGGCTGATCCCGGCCTTGCGGTACGACCAGACCATCAGGCCCGAGCAGTCGAAGGCGGAGGGGCCGGTCGCCCCCCACACGTACGGCTTGCCGATCGCGCTGCGGGCGGCGATCACCGCGGCCGCGGCCCGCGAGGGGCCGAGGTCGCCGAGCGGCGGCAGGGCCTCGGCGGACGTGCCGTCGGGTCCCCCGGCGCGCTCGCCGGTGCGGGAGGCGCGGTCGTAGTCGGCGCGCTCCTCGACGCTGAGGGAGGCGAGCACCCGGCGGGCCTCGGCCAGCTTCCGCTCGACGGTCCGCTTGTGACGGGCGACCTCGGCCCGGCTCTGTTCGAGGTCGGCGAGGGCCGTGCGGGCCTCGCTGCGCCGCTGGCTCAGCCGGCGCAGCTCGCGGCGCAGCTCGCCGAGCGCGGCGCTCTGGCGGGCGGTGACCCGGTCCAGGGCGGAGGCCCGGTCCAGGTAGGTGTCGGGGTCGGAGGAGAGCAGCAGGGCGAGGGCGGGGTCGATGCCGCCGGAGCGGTACTGGGCCCCGGCGACCGAACCGAGCGCGCCCCGCATGAGGTTGACGCGCTCCTGGCCGCGGGCGAGGGCGTCCTGTGCCTGGGAGACCGTCCGGCGCAGCGCGTCCGCCTTCTCGTCCGCCCGGTTGTAGCCCTCGGTCGCCTTCTCGGCCTCCTCGAAGAGGCGGTCGACCGTGGCGCGGGTGGCCGCGGGCGTGGCCCCGGGGTCGGCGCTCGCGGGGACGGCCCCGAGGGAGGCCGCCGCGGTGGCCGCGGCGGCGGCGGTGAGGACGGTGACCCTGACGGGTCGGCGGTGGGACGCCACGAATCGCGCTCCGTTCGGCTCGACGCTGGCTGGCGCGGCAGACAGTAGCCGCTGATCAGCCCTCGTCCAACGAAGGCGCCGGGCACACAAAGTGACGCCCCGCCGGAGAACACAGGTCACCGGCGGGGCGTCAGGTCAGCGCGCGTCGCCGCGAACCACCCGTTCGGGCGGCATGCCGCAGCGTTTCGGCGTGCGTCAGATACGGACGCCGAACATGAACGAGCCGATGGTGTTCATGGACTCGTAGCGGACGAACGCGCCCGTATGGGGGGCGTGCAGGACGGTGTTGTTGCCCGCGTACAGGCCCACGTGCGCCAGGCCGTTGAAGAAGACCAGGTCGCCCGGCTTCAGCTGGCTGCGGCCGATCTTCACGCCGTCGTTCTGCTGGGTGTAGGTGGTGCGGGTGAGGCCGACGCCGGCCTGGCCGTAGGCCCACATGGTCAGACCCGAGCAGTCGTACGAGTAGGGACCTTCCTGGCCCGAGGCGTACGGCTTGCCGATCTGGGTGGCCGCGGCGGCGAGGGCGGCGGCGCCGCGCTGCGAGGCCGGGACCTCGTTGCCCAGGTCGACGCGGTCGCCAGCGGCGCGGCTGGCGCGCTGCTCCTGCTCCCGCATCTTGGCGCGCTCTTCGGCGGTGAGGGTGTCGAGGAGCTTCCGGGCCTCGGCCAGCTTGCCCAGGAACTTCTTCTTCTTCTCGCCGAGGCTCTTGCGGACGTCGTCGAGGTCGGCCAGCTTCGCGGTGGCCTCGGCCCGCTCCTGGGCGAGCGTGCGCTGCTTGGCCTGGATCGAGGTGAGCACGTCGGCCTGCTGGGCGCTGAGCTGGTCGATCGCGGACGCCTTGTCGAGGTAGGTGTCCGGGTCGGCGGAGAGGAAGAGCTGGAGCGCCGGGTCGATGCCGCCGGAGCGGTACTGGGCGCTGGCGACCGAACCGATCTGGTCGCGGAGGGTGTTGAGCTCCTCCTGGCCGCGGGCCACCTTGTCCTGGAGCTGGCCGATCTCCTTCTGCAGCTTGCCCCGCCGCTCCTCGGCGAGGTTGTACTGCTCGGTGGCCACCTCGGCCTCTTCGTTCAGCTTGTCGACCTTCGACTTGACCTCGTCGATCTTCGGCTTCGCGGGGGCCGCCTGCGCTCCGGACTGGGCGGAGAGGGCGACGGCTGCGGCCGCTGCCGCGGTGAACACGGTCACACGGGTACGGCTCGGCTGCTTGGGTCGACGGTGGGACGCCACGAAGGCGAGCTCCTTCTTCCTCGAGCCGCCCAACCGGTCAGGGGCAGGCGGTTCCTCCGCCGCCACCCCGGATGGGTGATCAACCGCGCGAAGGTTCGAAGCCCGACCCTAGTGACCGAGTTGTGATCAGTTCAAATCCCACTGGCAAAAATCTCGCTCACGCACCACTTTATTTACTTGCATCACACGGCGAGTGATGGGTACTTGACGGTGCGCCATCCAGAATTCGGGCATAACACCCAGGACTTGCGATGTGTCACGAGAGGCGCGAAAGCCGCTTCAGCAACAAGAGGGACGCCACCGGCCGCGCCCCCGCCTTCGCGACGCCGTCGGCCACCTCACGGTCGGTGGAGACCACCACGACCGGCCGCCCCGGCGGCTCCGCCCGGACCAGCTGCCGGATCAACTCGTCCGCCGTCACACCCGGCTTGGAGAACAGCACCCGCACCCCGCGCGGCGGCGCGAGCAGCACCGGGGCCGCCAGCTCCGCCCCGTCGAAGACACAGGTGACCTCGGCGCCCGAGCGGGCCGCGAGCGCCGAGAGACCGCCGAGCAGCCGCAGCCGCTGCTTCTCCAGCGGCATCGTCGGATAACCGGTCTTGGTGACGTTGTAGCCGTCGACCACCAGATGCGCCTGCGGCAGCGCGAGCAGCTGGTCGAGCAGCGCCGGGTCCGTCTCGGAGAGCGCCCGCGCCGCGATGTCCTTCGGGGACATCCGCCCCGGCTCCACCGCGTCCACGGTGTCCGCCGGGTGCACCGAGACGGGCGGCAGCGCGAGTTCGCGGCGCAGCCCCTGGGCCGCGTCGAGGACGGTGTCGAGCAGCAGCCGCAGCCGCATGTCCTCCACCGAGCGGCCCTCGCGGGCGGTCCTGCGGCTGGCCTCCAGGGCCGCCTCGACCTCGCCGAGCCGGGCCTTGAGCCGCCGCGTCTCGCTCTCGGCGGCCGACACCTGCGCGGCCGACTCGGCCCGCGCGGCCTCGATATCGCCCTGGACCTTGCGCAGCGCGGCCTCGCCGCGCTTGACGTCGCTCTGGGCGCTGCGCAGCTTGCGGTGAAGCGATTCCGCTTCCTTGCGGGCGGCGTCCAGGTCGTGCCGGAGCTGCTCGGTCTCGTCCCGGGAGCGGTCCTTGGCGGCGGCGAGCTCCTCGCGCAGCCGCTCCAGCTCGCGCCGGCCGGCCTCGTCGGCCCGCTCGGCGTCGGCCCGCTGGGCCTCCTCGCCGGCGGCGGCGACGAGCTTCACCCAGCCGGGCGGGCGCAGCACATAGGCGGCCGCCGCCACGTCGACGGGGTCGGCGGCGGCGGGCGGGGTGCCGGTCTCCACGGCTCCGGCCAGCTCGGGCTGGCCCTGCTTGAACCGCTCGCCGATCCGCTGCCGGAAGAGCGCGTCGGTGTCGAGCGCCGCGGCCATCGCGTTGCCGGCGAACTTGGCCCGCCGGCTCGCGGTGAAGCGGGCGTACTGCCGCAGGGGCGCGGGCAGCTCCGCGACGGTGAGCCCGCCGAAGGCGTCCGCGACCAGCGCGACGACCCGTCGCCGTACACCTTCCGGCAGTGGGTGGTCGAGCGTCTCGGCAGCGTCACCTGCCGCGCCGGCCGGCTCACCACCGTGCGCGGGCTGCTCCACGATCCGTCACCCCTATGTCGTCCGCGCCGTCCCTCAGGATTCGGCGCCCGGCCTGTCCACCAGTTCGATCTGGTCCACCGCGTTGCACCAGCGGCAGCGGACCGACTCGATGGTCTCACTGACCACCTGCCGCTCCTCGACCGTCGGGTCCCCGGCGAGGTCCAGATGGACGTACTCCACGACCTTCGAGGAGCGGGTCACGTCGAAGCGGGTCAGGTTGCCGCAGAGCGTGCAGCGCCAGCGGGTCTCGTCGGTCGGCAGGGGAACCGTCGTCATCGGTCCGTCCTTCTTCCTGTTGCGTGGTGCCAGGTGCGGGAGCCGCGGTGCGCCGTCGAACTGCGGTCGGTTTTGCCCGTAACCCTAAGGCCTCCCGGGGTGGGCGGGGCACGGCGAGGCGCTCTGTCCCCATGGGCCCCGGTACGCCATCATCTGTCCATGATCGACTGGCGAGGCGCGGTCCTCGGTGCCTGGCGGGGCACCCGCGGCGGACCCACGGTGACGTACGGACTGATCGCCGCGTGCTGCCTGCTCTTCCTGATCAGTCCGGTCGCCGGACTCCACCCGGTGTACGGGACGGGCGACGAGCTCCTGGCCGCCCAGGGCGCCTACTTCCGCCGCTGGGGCGTGGTCCCCGACGAGCTGACGGGCGGCGAGCCGCGCGCCCTGCTCACCCCGCTGACCGCGCTCTTCGTGCACGGCAGCTGGCTCCACCTCCTGGGCAACATGCTCTTCCTGTACGTCTTCGGGGCGATGGCCGAGGAGCGCATGGGGCCGGTCGAGTTCTGCCTCTTCTACCTGGGGACCGGCTATGTCGCCCTGTCCGGGTACGCGCTGGCGCACGCGGACAGCGACCAGACCCTGGTCGGGGCCTCCGGGGCGATCTCCGCGGTGCTCGGGGCCTTCCTCTTCCTCTTCCCGCGCTCCCGGGTCACCAGCCTCTTCCCCTTCCTGTTCTTCCTGCCGCTGCGCTTCCCCGCCTGGATCGTGCTGATCTTCTGGTTCACGCTGCAGTGGATGGCCGCGCGGGCGGCGGGCGCGGGGCCCGACGTCGCCTATCTGGCCCATGTCGTGGGCTTCTCGGTCGGCTTCCTCTACGCCTGGGTGCGCTTCCGCGGTGGGGATAGAGTGAAAGCCCAAGCCGCGGCGACCGAGGGAGAAAGCCAGCCGTGATCACCGCGATCGTGCTCATCAAGACCAGCGTGGACCGCATCCCCGAGATCGCCGAGTCGATCGCCGCGCTCGACAGCGTCAGCGAGGTCTTCTCGGTCACCGGTACGTACGACCTGATCGCCATGGTCCGGGTGCCGCGCCACGACGACCTGGCGGACGTCATCCCCGGCCGCATCAGCAAGATCCCCGGCGTCGAGGCCACGGACACGCACGTCGCCTTCCGGACCTACTCCCAGCACGACCTGGAGGCGGCCTTCGCCATCGGCCTGGAGTCCTGACACCGCGGACGCGGCACGGCTGAAGGGGGCCTCCCGACCGGGGAGGCCCCCTTCACCCGTACGAGTGAGCGATCAGCCGCGGTCCGGGACGCAGCGGCCGTCCTCGGTGCGGTACTTCCACTGCGCGCCGTCCCGGACGAGCTCCTTCACGGCGCCGACGAACCGCTCCACGTGCTCGTCCGGCGAACCGGCGCCGAAGCTCACCCGGATGGCGTTGAGGGACCTCTCCCCCGGGCCCGCCTCGGGCGCGCCGCACTCGCCCGGGTCCTGCGGGTCGCTGCCGAGCAGGGTGCGGACCAGCGGGTGGGCGCAGAACAGGCCGTCGCGGACGCCGATGCCGTACTCGGCGGAGAGCGCGGCGGCGAAGTGGGAGCTGTTCCAGCCCTCCACGACGAAGGAGATGACGCCCACGCGGGGCGCGTCGTCGCCGAAGAGCGAGAGGACGCGCACCTCGGGCACCTCGGCCAGGCCCTCGCGGACCGTGGCGATCAGGTGCCGCTCGCGGGCGACCAGGGAGTCGAAGCCGGCCTCGGTGAGCGCCTTGCAGGCGGAGGCGATCGAGTAGACGCCGATGACGTTCGGCGAACCGGCTTCATGTCGGGCCGCGGTGGTGTGCCACTCCACGTCCACACCACCGTCGGCCCGACGGGCTACCTTGCGGGACGCTCCACCGCCCGCGAGGTAGGGCTCGGAATCCTGCAGCCAGTCGGCGCGGCCGGCGAGCACGCCGGAGCCGAAGGGCGCGTACAGCTTGTGCCCGGAGAAGGCGACCCAGTCCACGTCCAACTCCCGTACGGAGACCGGGTGGTGGGGCGCGAGCTGGGCGGCGTCGAGCACGATCCGGGCGCCGTGCGCGTGCGCGGCGGCGGCCAGCTCCTTCACCGGCCACAGCTCGCCGGTGACGTTGGAGGCGCCGGTGACGCAGACCAGGGCGGGGCCGTACGGGTCGCGGTCGGCGAGGGCCCGCTCCAGGGTCTCGACGGCCTGGGCGGGGGTGCGCGGCGCGTTGAGGTAGGTCACGCGGGCGTCCCGCCAGGGCAGCAGCGAGGCGTGGTGCTCGGTCTCGAAGACGAAGACCTCGCAGCCGGCCGGGATCACGGCGGCGAGCAGGTTGAGGGAGTCGGTGGTGGAGCGGGTGAAGACGACCTGGTCGCCGGGGCGGCAGTCGAGGAACTCGGCGACGGTGGCGCGGCTGTTCTCGAAGAGGTCGGTGGAGAGCTGGGAGAGGTACCCGGCGCCGCGGTGGACGCTGCCGTAGTAGGGGGCGTACGCGGCGACGTCGTCCCAGACCCGCTGGAGGGCCGGCGCGCTGGCCGCGTAGTCGAGCGCCGCGTAGGTCACCTCGCCGCCGGTGACGAGCGGGACGGTCACGTCCCGGCCGAGGACCGGGAGCGGGGCGGCGCAGCAGGGGTCGGCGGCGGTGTCGACAGAGGCGGCGGCGGTGTCGACGGTGGCGGTGTTCGGGCGTGCGGACATGGCGGTGTCTCCCGGCATGAAAGGGGCGCGAAAAGGCGTGAAAGGGCCCGCGCGGCAGCACGGAGAAAGGCGCCGCGTACGGGTGTGGGTGGAGAGAGGGGCCGAATGGGCCCTAACGCATTCGCTTGCTCACGAGACGACGCTCCCTAGAGGACCAAGGACCCCAGGGTGTGGCGCAGGGGTCCGCGCTTGCCGCAGGCTTCTGCTCGTGCGGCCTGGTCTTCACCCGGGGCACCCCGCCACGGACGGAGGGTTGCCGGACAGCCGGCCGGGGCCTTGCAGCTGTCACTCATGACCTGTTCCAGAACCTATGCCAGACGATCACGACGCCGCAACCCCGTCCCGGCATCCGGGACGGGGTCGCAATACTCCGTTCATATGACCTCAGGCGTTGCTGGCGGCGATCCACCGCTCCAGGGAGCGGCGGGCCGCGCCGGAGTCGATCGACTCGGCCGCCTTCGCGATGCCGGCGCTCAGTTGCTCCGCCAGGGTGCCCGTGCCGGGCTCCAGGGCGGTGAGCGCCGCCGCCGCGTTGAGCAGCACCGCGTCCCGTACCGGACCGGTCTCCCCCGCGAGGAGCCGGCGGGCCACGTCGGCGTTGTACGAGGGGTCGCCGCCGCGCAGGGCCTCCAGGGGGACGAGCTCGATGCCGACGTCCCGCGGGTCGAAGCGCTCCTCGGTGACGGCGCCGTCCCTGACCACCCAGACCCGGGAGGTCCCGGTGGTCGTCAGCTCGTCGAGGCCGTCGTCGCCGCGGAAGACCAGGGCGGAGTTGCCGCGCTCGGCGAGGACGCCGGCGACCATGGGCGCCATGCGCGGGTCGGCGACGCCGACGGCCTGGGCCTTCACCTGGGCGGGGTTGGTCAGCGGGCCGAGGACGTTGAACGTGGTCCGGATGCCGAGCTGGCCGCGGGCCGCGGCGACGTGCCGCAGCGAGGGGTGGAACGTGACCGCGAAGCAGATGGTGATGCCGGCTTCCTCGGCGACCTCGGCGACCCGCCGCGGGGTGAGCTTCAGGTTGATGCCGAGCTTCTCCAGGACGTCGGAGGAGCCGGAGGCGGAGGACGCGGCGCGGTTGCCGTGCTTGACGACCTTGGTGCCCGTGCCGGCGACCACGATCGACGCCATCGTGGAGATGTTGACGGTCTTGGCGCCGTCGCCGCCGGTGCCGACGATGTCGACGGCCGGTCCCGGCACCTCGATCGTGTTGGCGTGCGCGTACATGGTCCGGACGAGGCCGGTGATCTCCTGGACGGTCTCGCCCTTGGCGCGCAGCGCCACCAGGAACCCGGCGATCTGGGCGTCGGTCGCCTCGCCGCTCATGATCAGGTCCATCGCCCAGGCGGTGTCGTCGGCGGAGAGGTCCTTGCCGTCGAGCAGACCGTTCAGCAGGACGGGCCAGGAGCGGCCCGCCGTGGTAGGTCCTCCAGCGGGGGTCGCAGCGCTCATGGCAGCTCCTGGTGATCACGTCGACGGTACGGTCCCACCCTATCGAGCTCCGGGGACGGCAAAGAGCCCCGTCCATCGAATGGACGGGGCTCTCGCCGTGGCGACCTAGCAGGAGGTCAGGTGTTCAGGGTGATCAGTGGTGGCCGTGGCCGCTCTGGATCTCCTTGTACTCCTCGACCGTGGGCTTGGCGATCTGGCTGTCGTCGCCGTAGTAGCCCTTGTTGAGCTTGACCCGGAGCTTCTCCATGCGGCCGATCTTGCGCTCGACGCCGTTCTCGTCGACGGCCGGCGGAAGCTCGGCGGCGTCGTACTGCTCGTGCGCCGTGAGGCGGTGCAGCTCGCCCTGGCTGAGCGGCTGGTGGACCTCGACGAACTCACCGTGCGGCAGGCGCTTGATGATGCCCGACTCGCGGCCGTGCAGCACCTTGTCCTTGTCGCGGCGCTGGAGGCCGAGGCAGATCCGCTTGGTGGCGATGAACGCGATGACCGGACCGGCGAAGAAGAAGATCCGCACGAACCAGGTGATCGAGTTCAGCGACAGGTGGAAGTGCGTCGCCCAGAGGTCGTTTCCACCACCCACGAGCATGATCATGTACGCGGTGATCCAGGCGACACCGAAGGCGGTGCGCGTCGGAGCGTTGCGCGGGCGCTGCGCGATGTGGTGCTCGCGCTTGTCGCCGGTGATCCAGGACTCGATGAACGGGTAGACCGCGATGGCCGCGAGGACCGCCGGGAAGATCGCCAGCGGGATCATCACGCCGAGGACCAGCGTGTGGCCCCACAGGTTGATCTCCCAGCCCGGCATGACACGGATCAGACCCTCGGCGAAGCCCATGTACCAGTCGGGCTGGGCGCCGGTGGACACCTGGTCCGGGCGGTACGGGCCGATGGCCCAGATCGGGTTGATCGAGGCGATCGCCGCGATGACCGCGATGACACCGAAGACCAGGAAGAAGAAGCCTCCGGCCTTCGCCATGTACACGGGCAGCAGCGGCATGCCGACGACGTTCTTGTTCGTCCGGCCGGGGCCGGCGAACTGCGTGTGCTTGTGGACGAACACCAGGATGAGGTGGGCGACCACGAGGCCCAGCATGATGCCGGGGAGCAGCAGCACGTGCGCCGAGTAGAACCGGGCGACGAAGTCGCCGCCGGGGAACTCGCCGCCGAACAGGAACATCGAGAGGTACGTGCCGAGGACCGGCACGGACAGGATCGCGCCCTGCATGAAGCGGACACCGGTGCCGGAGAGCAGGTCGTCCGGGAGCGAGTAACCGGTGAAGCCGGTGAACATGCCCAGGAAGAACAGCAGGAAGCCGAACAGCCAGTTGATCTCACGCGGCTTGCGGAACGCGCCGGTGAAGAAGACGCGCATCATGTGCACGAACATGCCGGCGAGGAAGATCAGCGCCGCCCAGTGGTGGATCTGCCGGATCAGCAGACCACCGCGCACCTCGAAGGAGATGTGCATGGTCGAGTTGAACGCCTCGGACATCAGCTGTCCCTGGAGCGGGACGTACGGTCCGACGTACTCCACCTCGTTCATCGACGGGTGGAAGAACATCGTCAGGTAGACGCCCGTCAGGATGATGATGAGGAAGCTGTAGAGGCAGACCTCGCCCAGCATGAAGGACCAGTGGTCCGGGAAGATCTTCCGCATGTTGGCCTTGGCCAGCGTGTAGATCCCCAGGCGGCCGTCGGCCCAGTCCGCGACCCGCTCGCCGGCGGGTGCTTTCTTTGATTCCGTCACGGTGCTCATCCGCGCTCCCAGAAGGCAGGACCGACGGGCTGGTCGAAGTCGCCGAGCGCCTCCAGGAAGCCCTTGTCGTTCACGCCGATCCGCAGCTGCGGGAGGGCGTGACCGGCCGGGCCGAAGATGACGCGGGCGCCGTCGGAGAGGTCGAAGGTGGACTGGTGGCACGGGCAGAGCACGTGGTGCGTCTGCTGCTCGTACAGAGAGATCGGGCAGCCCACGTGGGTGCAGATCTTCGAGAACGCGACGATGCCCTCGTGGGACCACTCGAGCTCGCGCTTGTCCTTGATGTCCTCCGGCTGGATCCGGACGATCATCAGGGCGGCCTTGGCGATCTCGGTCTGGAAGTGCTCGTCGTGCTCCGAGAGGCCCTCGGGCATCGCGAAGGTCAGCGAACCGACCGCGACGTCCTCGGGACGCAGCGGCTCGTGCGTGTTCATGTTGATGAGCTGGAGCCCCTTGGTCCACAGCGTGGACCGGAGCTTCTTCTCGGGCAGCGGGCCCATGTCACGCAGCAGCACGATGCCGGAGAGCGGCACGAGCGCCAGCGCGCCGAACATCGTGTTGCGGATGAGCTTGCGGCGGCCCATGCCCGACTCCGCGGCACCGGCCGCGAAGTCCGCCATGACCTTCGCCTTGACCTCGGGCGACGCCTGCATCGGGTGACGCTCGTCGGCGACCTCGACGTCGGACATCAGGGTGCGGGCCCAGTGGACCGCGCCCGCGCCGATGAAGAAGAGGGCGGCACCGAGGGTCAGACCCAGGGCGAAGTTGAGCGAGGACACGTGACCGAAGGGCCAGATGTACACGATCTCGTCGACCGGGAAGATCACGTACGAGGCGATGAAGCCGACGGTGGCCAGCATCGACAGCGTGAACATGAAGGCGACCGCACGCTCGGACCGGCGGGCGGCCCGCTCGTCGATGTCCTGGATGCGGGGCTTGTGGGGCGGGAGGCCCGGGTCGGCGAACGGGTCGTCGGCGACCTTCACCGCGCCGTGCGCGGTGTCCTGCCCTGCCGGCAGGGTCTCTTCTGGAATCTCTTGGCTACTCATGACTTCTTGGCCTTAGCGGTGTGGGCCGCGACCCAGATGGCAACTGCGATGAGTGCACCCAGGCCGAAGACCCAGGCGAACAGGCCCTCGCTGACGGGACCGAGACCACCGAGCTTGAGACCGCCCGGGCTCTCGGACTTGTCGCTGTTGACGGCCTGGACGTACGCGATGATGTCCTTCTTCTCCTTCTCCGGCATCGTCGTGTCGGGGAAGGAGGGCATGTTCTGCGGGCCGGTCTGCATGGCCTCGTAGAGGTGCTTCGGGTCCACGTCCTCAAGGGACGGGGCGTACTTGCCGTAGGTCAGCGCGCCACCCTCACCGGTGAAGTTGTGGCACTGGGCACAGTTGGTGCGGAACAGCTCGCCACCCTTGGCGACGTCGGCACCGTCAGGGCTGTACTGGCCCTCGGTCGGCTTGATCGGGCCGGCACCGAGGGAGGCGACGTACGCCGCGAGCTGATCGATCTCAGCCTGCGAGTAGATGGCCTTCTTCTTCGGGACCTGGGCGCCCGGCTGCTGGGCCGGCATACGGCCCGTGCCGACCTGGAAGTCCACGGCGGCCGAGCCCACGCCGACCAGGGAGGGGCCGTCAGAGGTGCCCTGACCGCCGGTTCCGTGGCAGCTGGCGCAGCCGACGGAGTAGAGCTTCTTGCCCTCCTCGATGGCGAGGGACTGGGCGGTTTCATCGGCCTTCGCCGTGCCCGCGGGCGCGAACGCGGCGTACAGCCCCCCAGTGGCCGCCAGCGCGAGAAGTAGGACGACGACCGCCGCCAGCGGATGGCGTCGTCGTGCGGAGAGCTTTTTCACGGATTACCCCGGTGTCAGGATCTTCTGCGTCGATGCTTGCTGGATGTCTCGGTCCGCCGCGGAGGCGGAGCCGATTACTTGATCATGTAGATCGTGGCGAAGAGGCCGATCCAGACGACATCGACGAAGTGCCAGTAGTAGGACACGACGATGGCGGCGGTTGCCTGCTCGTGGGTGAACCTCTTGGCGGCGTACGTCCGGCCGAGGACCAGCAGGAAGGCGATGAGACCGCCCGTCACGTGCAGGCCGTGGAAGCCGGTGGTCAGGTAGAACACCGAGCCGTACGGGTCGGAGGACAGCGAGAGGCCGTCCTTCTTGACCAGCTCGGTGTACTCGAACACCTGGCCGCCGATGAAGATCGCACCCATCACGAACGTGATGATGAACCACGTCCGGAGCTTCTTCACATCGCCCCGCTCCGCGGCGAAGACGCCGAGCTGGCAGGTGAGGGAGGAGAGCACCAGGATCGTGGTGTTGGTCGCCGAGAAGGGGAAGTTCAAGGCCGAGGCCTTTTCCGCCCAGAACTCGGGACCCGTCACCGATCGCAGGGTGAAGTACATCGCGAAGAGGGCCGCGAAGAACATCAGCTCGGAGCTCAACCAGATGATGGTTCCGACGCTGGTGAGGTTCGGTCGATTGACCGACGGGTGCGCGTGCCCTGTTTCTACTGTCGTTACTGTCGCCACGACCGACATTATGTCGGTCGCTTATCCCGCCCTCACTCCGGGGGGTGCCGTTCGGAGTGTCAGGGGGGTGTGTCCAGCCCGAACGGCCCAGTGCCGGGGCCCCCGGGCACCGTTCGAACAGCTGCTGAACGGGTGTTGACGGGGTGTGGAGCGGAGTAGCATCCGGCGCATCGATCGACGACCTTCCCACGGACTTCCCCACGGAGGAACGATGCAGTCGAGTGCCACGGTCCTGGTCTACAGCGACGACGCGAACACCCGCGCGCAGGTGCGGCTCGCGGCCGGACGCAGGCCCGCGACCGACGTTCCCCCGGTCGAGTTCGTGGAGTGCGCGACGCTGCCCGCGGTGCTCAAGCGCCTTGACGAGGGCGGGATCGACGCGTGCGTGCTCGACGGCGAGGCGGTGCCCGCCGGAGGCATGGGGGTCTGCCGGCAGATCAAGGACGAGGTCTTCCGCTGCCCGCCGGTGCTGCTGCTGATCGGGCGCCCGCAGGACGCCTGGCTGGCCACCTGGAGCCGCGCGGACGCCGCGGTCACCCTTCCGGTGGAACCGGTCGAGTTCGCGGCGTCCCTGGCGGCCCTGCTGCGCTCGCGCCTGTCGATCGACGCGTGAGCGGGCGCCCGCGGTAGAGGGATCTAGATCGAGGGCCTCAGGTTGGCCTTCTCGGTGGTGGTCGCCGGGTTGCCGGCGGCCTCCACCAGGGCGCTGCCCTGGCGCCACTTGTTCCACTCCATGTTCCAGTCGCCGAAGCCGTTGCCGAACGGGTCCATCGTGTCGCCGATGCTGTTGACGACGCGGACGACGTCCCCGGGGCGGACGGTCTCGTAGAACCAGGCCGCGTTCTCCGTCGACATGCCGACACAGCCGTGGCTGACGTTCTCCACGCCCTGCGAGCCCACGGACCAGGGCGCCGCGTGCACGTACTCGCCGCTCCAGGTGACCCGGGTGGCGTAGTACACGGGCAGGTCGTACGAGTCGGAGCTGCCCTCCGCGATGCCGATGCTGGTGCCCCGCATCCGGACGTAGTACTCCTTGCCGAGCACCACCTTGATGCCGTTTCGGGTGGAGAAGCCGGGCTTGCCGGTGGTCACCGGAATGGTGTTGATCACTTCTCCGTTGCGCTTCACGGTCATCTGGTGCGCCTCGGCGTCCGTGACGGCCTCGATCCGGTCGCCGATCTTCAGCTTGAGCGGCTTGGAGGCGCCGCCGTAGAGCTTGTCGCCGACCTTGAGGCCGTCCAGGTTGCCGGTGACCGTGACGAGCGCCCCGGCCGGCCAGTACTCCTCCGGGCGGAAGTGCAGGTTCTTGTCGTCCACCCAGTACCAGGAGCCCTCGACGGCGGGCGTGGAGCGGACCTTGAGGGCCCGTTCGACGATCGCGCGCGACGAGCGGTCCTTGACGGGGAGGCTGAGCTCCGCCGTGATGGGCTGTCCGACGCCGTACGTGCCCGCCTCCGGCCCGAAGGTCACGGTCAGGGCCCGTTTGGCCGGAGCCGTCTCGAAAGTGAACGTACGGGTGCCTGGAGCGCCGTCCTCGTCCTCGGTGGCCACGTGGACCGTGTAGCGGGCGCCGGCCGCCAGGGAGGCCGTGGAGCGCCAGCGCTGTCCGTCCGCGGTGAGTTCGCCGGCCAGGTGGTGGCCGGAGGCGTCGATGGCGGTGACGTCGGTGATCCGGGCGTCGTCGTCCTTGGCGGTGATCTCCAGGGGCTTCTCGGGGTCCGCCTTGGCGCCGTCGGCGGGGGCGTTGACCGCGAGCTGGTCCGCCGCGTCGTAGGCCTTCTCCGACAGCGGGTGGCTGTCGGAGCCGGCGCAGGCGGTGGCGCCCGCGGTGACGGTGACAGCCAGAAGAGTGCAGCTCAGAACAGTCCGAATGCGCGGCGTGTCGTTCATGACTTCACGCTAAGGACATTCCTCGCGGCCAGCGCGCCGAGTGCTGCAAAAGAGGGGCCCGGACGCTTCGGTGACGAAGTGTCCGGGCCCCTCGGTGTGCTCCGGTGCGGAGCGGGGTACCGCTACTGGTTCTGGTTCTCGCCGCGGTAGAACTCGAAGACCCAGCCGAACAGGCCGACGAGGATCAGCGGGGCGGAGAAGTAGAGGATCCACCAGCCCATCGCGACGCCGAGGAAGGCGAGCGCGCCACCGGTGGCCAGCGAGAGCGGCTGCCAGCTGTGCGGGGCGAAGAAGCCCACCTCACCGGCCTCGTCCGCGACGTCGGCCTCCTTGTCGTCCTGCGCCATCGCGTCGACACGCTTGGCCGTGAAGGCCAGGTAGTAGCCGATCATGATGGACAGGCCGAAGGCCAGGAAGAGCGCCGTCGTACCGACCGGCTCCTTGCTCCAGACGCCGTACACGATCGCCATGGCAAGGATGAAGACGCTCAGCCAGATGAACATCTTGCCCTGGATCTTCACTTGCCGGCCTCCTTGCTGCCCGTGAGGGCCACGGCCTCGTGCGGCTTGTTCTCGAGCTGGTCGAGAGCGGCGATCTCAGGGTGGTGCAGGTCGAACGCCGGGGATTCCGAACGGATCCGCGGCAGGGTGAGGAAGTTGTGCCGCGGCGGCGGGCAGGACGTCGCCCACTCGAGCGAACGGCCGTAGCCCCACGGGTCGTCGACCTCGATCTTCTTGCCGTACTTGGCGGTCTTCCAGACGTTGTAGAAGAACGGCAGGATCGACAGACCGAGCAGGAAGGACGAGATCGTCGAGATCGTGTTCAGCGCGGTGAAGCCGTCGGCGTCGAGGTAGTCCGCGTAACGACGCGGCATGCCCTCGGCACCGAGCCAGTGCTGCACCAGGAACGTGCCGTGGAAGCCCACGAACAGCGTCCAGAACGTGATCTTGCCGAGGCGCTCGTCGAGCATCTTGCCGGTGAACTTCGGCCACCAGAAGTGGAAGCCGGAGAACATCGCGAAGACGACGGTGCCGAAGATGACGTAGTGGAAGTGCGCCACGACGAAGTACGAGTCGGAGACGTGGAAGTCCATCGGGGGCGAGGCCAGGATGACGCCGGTCAGACCACCGAAGGTGAAGGTGATCAGGAAGCCGACGGCCCAGAGCATCGGGGTCTCGAAGGACAGTGAGCCCTTCCACATCGTTCCGATCCAGTTGAAGAACTTCACGCCGGTCGGTACGGCAATGAGGAACGTCATGAAGGAGAAGAACGGAAGGAGTACGCCACCGGTGACGTACATGTGGTGGGCCCACACGGTCACGGACAGACCGGCGATCGCGATGGTCGCGGCCACCAGACCGATGTAGCCGAACATCGGCTTACGGCTGAAGACCGGGATGACCTCGGAGATGATGCCGAAGAACGGCAGGGCGATGATGTACACCTCTGGGTGTCCGAAGAACCAGAAGAGGTGCTGCCAGAGCAGTGCTCCGCCGTTCGCCGCGTCGAAGACGTGGGCACCGAACTTGCGGTCCGCCTCCAGGGCGAACAGCGCGGCCGCGAGGACCGGGAACGCGAGCAGGACCAGGACACCGGTCAGCAGCACGTTCCAGACGAAGATCGGCATGCGGAACATCGTCATGCCCGGAGCGCGCATGCAGATGATCGTGGTGATGAAGTTGACCGAACCGAGGATCGTGCCGAAGCCGGAGAAGGCCAGACCCATGATCCACATGTCGGCGCCGACACCCGGCGAGCGGACGGCGTCCGACAGCGGGGAGTAGGCGAACCAGCCGAAGTCGGCCGCACCCTGCGGGGTGAGGAAGCCGGCCACCGCGATGATCGAGCCGAAGAGGTACAGCCAGTACGCGAACATGTTCAGCCGCGGGAACGCCACGTCGGGCGCGCCGATCTGCAGCGGCATGATCCAGTTCGCGAATCCGGCGAACAGCGGCGTCGCGAACATCAGCAGCATGATCGTGCCGTGCATCGTGAACGCCTGGTTGAACTGCTCGTTCGACATGATCTGCGTACCCGGACGGGCCAGCTCGGCGCGCATGAAGAGCGCCATGAGTCCGCCGATGCAGAAGAAGACGAACGACGTGACGAGGTAGAGCGTACCGATCGTCTTGTGGTCCGTGGTGGTGAGCCACTTGATGACCACGTTGCCGGGCTGCTTGCGCCGTACGGGCAGCTCGTTCTCGTACGAGTCCTCAGCTGCGGCGGCCTGGGTTTCGTCGTGAATGCTCACAGTTGGTGCTTCTCCGCATTCCTGGCCGGGTCCGTCTGCTCGATGCCAGACGGGATGTAGCCGGTCTGCCCCTTCGCGGCCAGCTCCTTCAGGTGAGCCTGGTAGCGCTCCGGAGAGACCACCTTGACGTTGAAGAGCATCCGGGAGTGGTCGACACCGCACAGCTCGGCGCACTTCCCGAGGAAGGTGCCCTCCTGCGTCGGGATGACCTCGAAGGCGTTGGTGTGACCCGGAATGACGTCCTGCTTCATGAGGAAGGGGACCACCCAGAAGGAGTGGATGACGTCACGGGAGGACAGGACGAACCTGACCTTCTCACCCTTCGGCAGCCACAGGGTCGGGCCCGGGTTGCCGGTCTGCGGGTTCCGGTCGCCGGGGATGCCGGCGTCGTAGACACCGCCCGCGTTCTCCGGGAAGTCCGCGAGGAACTTGTCCGGGAGCGAGGCGAGGTTCTTGTCCGTCTTGGCGTCACCCTGCACACCGGGCACGTTCTCGATGTAGTTGAAGCCCCAGCTCCACTGGTAGCCGACCACGTTGACCGTGTGGGGCGGCTTCGGGGTGAGCTCGAGGAGCTTCGACTCGTCGCGTGCGGTGAAGTAGAAGAGCACCGAGACGATGATGAGCGGAGTGACCGTGTACAGCGCCTCGATGGGCATGTTGTAACGGGTCTGCGGAGGTACCTCGACCTTGGTCCGGCTGCGCCGGTGGAAGATGGTGGCCCAGAGGATCAGGCCCCACACCAGGATGCCCGTGATCAGGGCGGCGGCCCAGGAGCCCTGCCAGAGGGAGAGGATCCGAGGCGCCTCTTCCGTGACGGGGGTGGGCATACCAAGGCGGGGGAAGTCTTCCCAGTTGTACGAGCAGCCGGTGGCTGTCGCCAGGATCAGGCCCGCAGTCAGCACCTGCGGCAGCTTCCGCCGCATCGGGCGCCGCGACGAGCGGTCGGAGCCGTTGGGACTCACGTAGCGCCTTCCCGAGAGTCTCGGCCCGCAGTGGTCGGCCACGGCCGTCCGTCTCGCTGGTCGGTCGCCGCCCCGGCCGCGGGCAGGGGTTTGGATGTTTATGCGGACCAAACCCTACTGGACGCTATTTGGGGTCGCGCGGGGAGGGTGCCCAACGCGCCGTCCGAGCCCCCGAAGGGGTGGACTCCGACCCTCCGGAGGGGGGCCGGCGAGGCCCGTTCGGGGGGCTGCCGGCGTGGTGGGGCGGGGTGGTGACGGGGGGTCATGGGCGTGGGCGACGAGGCGCGCCCGCCGGTCGCCCGGGTGACGTGGAGGGGCCGGGCCGGGGGCGACGAGGGACGGCCCGTCACAGGGCCTACCGTGGGCGGATGCCGTACTTCGACGCCGCGTCCGCCGCCCCGCTGCACCCCGTCGCCCGTCAGGCGCTGCTCGCCTCCCTCGACGAGGGCTGGGCCGACCCGGCCCGGCTGTACCGGGAGGGGCGGCGGGCCCGGCTGCTGCTCGACGCGGCCCGCGAGGCCGCCGCGGAGGCCGTGGGGTGCCGGCCGGACGAGCTGGTGTTCACTCCTTCGGGGACGCGCGCGGTTCACGCCGGGATCTCCGGCGCGCTCGCGGGGCGTCGGCGTGTCGGAAACCGGCTCGTCGTCTCCGCGGTCGAACACTCCTCCGTCCTGCACGCGGGCGAGGCGCACGCGGCGGCGGGCGGCACGGTGACCGAGGTGCCGGTCGACCGGTCGGGGGCCGTGGACGCGGACGCCTTCGCGGCGGCCCTCGCCCCCGGCACGGCCCTGGCGTGTCTCCAGTCGGCCAACCACGAGGTGGGGACCGAGCAGCCGGTGGCCGAGGTCGCCGAGGCCTGCCGGGCGGCGGACGTGCCGCTGCTCGTGGACGCGGCGCAGTCGCTGGGCTGGGGGCCGGTGCCGGCGGGCTGGTCGCTGCTCGCGGCGAGCGCGCACAAGTGGGGCGGTCCGGCGGGCGTCGGGCTGCTCGCCGTACGGAAGGGGGCCAGGTTCGCGCCGCAAGGCCCTTCCGACGAACGGGAGTCGGGGCGGGCGCCGGGCTTCGAGAACCTGCCGGCGATCGTGGCGGCGGCGGCCTCGCTGCGCGCGGTACGGGCGGAGGCGGCCGCCGAGGGGGCGCGGCTGCGGGCGCTCGTGGACCGGATCCGGGCGCGGGTGCCGGAGCTGGTGCCGGACGTGGAGGTGGTGGGCGACGCGGTGCGCCGGCTGCCCCATCTCGTCACGTTCTCCTGCCTGTACGTCGACGGGGAGACGCTTCTGCACGAGCTGGACCGGGAGGGTTTCTCCGTTTCGTCCGGTTCGTCGTGTACGAGTTCCACGCTGACGCCCAGCCATGTGCTGCGCGCGATGGGGGTGCTGAGCGAGGGGAACGTCCGGGTGTCCCTGCCGGCGGGGACGTCGGAGTCGGACGTGGACGGCTTCCTCGCGGTGCTGCCGGGGGTGGTGGCGGGGGTACGGGAGCGGCTCGGCGCCCCCGTCTCCGCGCCGTCCGCGCCGACGCCCTCCGGCTCGCTCGTCGTGGACTCCCTGGGCAAGCGGTGCCCGATCCCCGTGATCGAACTCGCGAAGGTCATCGGCGACGTGCCGGTGGGCGGGACGGTGACGGTGCTCTCGGACGACGAGGCGGCGCGGCTCGACATTCCGGCGTGGTGCGAGATGCGGGGGCAGGAGTACGTCGGCGAGTCGGCGTGGCCGGGCGGCGGCACGGCGTACGTCGTCCGCCGCACCTCGTAACACGCGCCCCGTTTACGGGCCGACCCCGTCGGCTGCGGGGCCTGCGCCCCCGTTGTGGGCATACGTTCCGCAGGGGCGATGGGGGTCCCCCCTGCTCGAGCGAAGCCGAGAGCTTGGGGGAGGGTGGGCACAACGGACCCGCGCCCTGCCGGCGCCAGAGGCTCCCGAGCCCGGACCCGCACCTGACGTGCGACGCACAACGTGGTGCGGGTCCAGGCGCGGAACGCGGAGGCGCCGCTAAGGGCGCCGTCCCGTGTGCCCACCCGTCCCGCCCTGCGGGACGATTGCCCACACGGGGGTGGGCACCGCCCAGCAGGGCGCGGGCCACGGGGGGGCCGGCCCCGCCGGGCGCGGGGCCCCGTGGGTCAGGACAGGTGGGCGTGGATTTCCGTGGCCGCTTCCTCGCCGTACGCCTTCGTGAACCGCTCCATGAAGTGCGCCCGCCGCAGCGTGTACTCCTGCGTCCCCAGCGTCTCGATGACCAGCGTCGCCAGCATGCAGCCGACCTGCGCCGCCCGCTCCAGGCCGACGCCCCAGGACAGGCCCGTGAGGAAGCCCGCGCGGAAGGCGTCGCCGACGCCGGTGGGGTCGACCTTGGCCGTCTCCTCGGCGCAGCCGACCTCGATGGGGGTCTCGCCGACCCGCTCGATGCGCACGCCGCGCGAGCCGAGGGTGGTGATGCGGTGGCCGACGCGGGAGAGGATCTCCTCCTCGGTCCAGCCGGTCTTGGACTCGATGAGGCCCTTCTCGTACTCGTTCGAGAAGAGGTACTTCGCGCCGTCGAGCAGCGTGCGGATCTCCTCGCCGTCCATGCGCGCGATCTGCTGGGAGAAGTCGGCGGCGAAGGGGATGGACCGGGTCCGGCACTCCTCCGTGTGGCGGAGCATCGCCTCGGGGTCGTCGGCGCCGATGAGGACCAGGTCGAGCCCGCCCACGCGGTCGGCGACGGCCTTGAGCTCGATCAGCCGGGCCTCGCTCATCGCGCCGGTGTAGAAGGAGCCGATCTGGTTGTGGTCCGCGTCGGTGGTGCAGACGAAGCGGGCGGTGTGCAGGACCTCGGAGATCCGCACGGAGGCCGTGTCGACGCCGTGCCGGTCGAGCCAGGCGCGGTACTCGTCGAAGTCGTAGCCGGCCGCGCCGACCAGGATCGGGCTGCCGCCGAGCTGCCCCATGCCGAAGCAGATGTTGGGGGCGACACCTCCCCGGCGCACGTCCAGGTTGTCCACGAGGAAGGAGAGGGACACCGTGTGGAGCTGGTCGGCCACGAGCTGGTCGGCGAACCGGCCGGGGAAGGTCATGAGGTGGTCGGTGGCGATGGAGCCGGTGACTGCGATACGCACGGCGGGGTGCTCCTGCGGAGTTCAGTAGGGGCGCGTGAAGCGCTCGAACGAAGGGCGACAGTTCACGCTACCCGCTGGTCGGTGTCCTGCCGAACAGTGGAAACTACCCCAGAGTAGGTCTTTTCCCCGGAGTGGTGCGGTGCATACGGTGCGCCCATGACCATGTACCCCGCTCCTCGCGAGCGACACGAGTCCGAGTTGAGCCTCGCCCAGCTGCGCGGGGACGGCGCTCGGATGGCCCCCCACTGGGTCACTCCGGTCTCTCCCAGGCCCGTACGGGTCTCCCCCGCGTCGATCCACGGGGTCGTCGTCCCGGCGGCCTCGGCGCGGCTGATCGACGCCACCGCCGAGTACGGCGGCTGACGGACGGAACCGTCCGCGCGTCCGCTCCGTCCCATCGGCGTCCGGTCGAGACGAGGGAGCGTTGCGGTGAGCGGTACGGAGAACGTGCGGAGGCGACGGAACGTCCTCGCCGCCTCGGTGGCGGCGGGTGTGCTGCTCGCCGGGGGCGGTGGCGTCTATCTGGCCACCACGGCAGCGGGCGACGCCACGCCGGTCGGGGCTGCCGACGCGGGCGGGTCACCGCCGCCTCCGCCCCTGAAGGCCGGCGGCGGTCCCGGGATCGCCGTCGGCGAGCACGACCCGAGCGGCGGTCGCGGGATCGCGCCCGGTGAGCCCGATCCGAGCGGCGGTGCGCACGGGACCGTCTACAAAGCCAAGGGCCCCCTCCCCCATGGGCCCTCCTCGGCCGCGGTCCACCGGCCCGAGGGCCTGGTCACCTCAGCGGAGGTGACCAGGCTGGCCGAGGCGCTCGGGATCGAGGGCCGGCCGGTGCTCGTCGGGGACGTCTGGACGATCCGGCCCGAGAAGGACGGCCAGGGTCCGCGTCTGGACGTGGCGAAGGCCGCTCCCGGCAGCTGGACGTACTCCTGGTACGACGGCGGTCCGGCCGGCGACGCCTGTCTCAAGGGCCCGGCGTGCCCGCCCCCGGGGCAGGCGAAGCCCCCGACCACCGGTCGTACGCCGGTGAGCGAGGCCGCGGCGAAGGCGGCGGCCGTCCCCGTCCTGAAGGCGCTCGGCCAGGACGACGCGAAGGTCACCGCGACCCAGGTGATGAACGGCTCGGTGCGGGTCGTCAACGCCGATCCGGTGGTGGACGGGCTGCCGACCTACGGCTGGTCGACGGGGCTGCACATCGGCCCGGACGGCCGGCCGGTCGCCGGGAGCGGGACGCTCAAGGAGCCGGTGAAGGGCGACACGTACCCGGCGATCGGGGCGGAGAAGGCGCTCGCGGAGCTGAACGAGGCGTCGAAGGGCACCGGCCCGGCCGGCATCGGCGGCTGCGCGACCGACCCGCCGGCCGGAGCCGGGGTCGACGGGAACGGCAGGGAGAGCGGGAAGCCCGCCCCGGCCGTGCCCTGCCGGACCCCCGCGGACACCGCGCCGCCGACCGAGGTCCCGGTCACGGGCGCCGTCTTCGGCCTCGCCGCGCAGGACGTGGCCGGCGAGCGGCTGCTCGTACCGGCGTGGCTGTTCACGGCGGACCCGGTGGACGCGGCGCCTTACACGGTGGTGGAGCCGGCGGTGGCCCGTGAGTACCTGTCGCCGCCGGACGAGGGCACGGCGCCGGCCCGCCGGATCGAGTCGTTCCGGACGGCGGAGGACGGCCGGAAGCTGACGGTCACCTTCTGGGGCGGGGTGTGCAGCACGTACACCGCGAAGGCCATGGAGACCCCGGAGAAGGTGACCGTGCGGATCGACGAGAAGTCCGACCCCGGGCGGGCCTGCATCATGATCGCCAAGGAGATCACGCTGACCGTGACGCTGCAGAGCCCGCTCGGCGACCGGCCCGTGGTGGACGCGGCGAGCGGGCAGGCCGTGCCGCGGCGCTGAGCGCGCCCGCGTACGCCAGAGGGCGGGGGGGGGGGGGGGGGGGGGGGGGGGGGGGGGGGGGGGGAGGGAGAGGGGGGGGGGGGGGGGGGGGGGGGGGGGGGGGGGGGGGGGGGGGGGGGG
>NZ_JBVJWR010000026.1:0-18027 GCF_055602235.1 Streptomyces sp. NPDC037410
CCAGGCCCGACCCTTCAAATGGACCAAGACCGCCGACCAGATCCTCGACCGCATCTGCCGATACTGCGACAGGATCTCCGAACCAGATCACTAGGACGCGTCAGGCGCTGGCGGGGGTGTGCCCGGGTCCGGGTTCGTCGGCGGGGGTTCCTCGGTCGCCGGGGGCGTGGTGCTCGGGTCCGGTGTCGGTTCGGTGGTCGGCGGCGGGGTCGTGGGCTCCGTCGTGGGCGGAGTGGTCGGTTCCGTGGTGGGCGGGCTCGTGGGCGGGTCGGTCGGTTCCGTCGTCGGCGGAGACGTCGGCGGGGTCGTCGGTTCCGTCGTCGTGACCGGCGGGGGTGTGATGACCCGGTCGGTCGGCGGCCGGGTGGGGCCGTGGCCGTCGATCCGTACGACCGCGCCCGAGGGGTTCACCCCCACGCGCGCGCTCCACGGGCCGGCCGGCGCGCGGCCGTGGTCGACGCGGACGGTGATCGTGATCCGCTCGCCGGGGCGGAGCGTGCCGGAGGCCTGGCTGACGTACAGCCAGGGGGCGTCCGTCCACAGCGACCAGTCGACGGGTGAGCCGCCTGCGGCGCTGAGCGTGAGCAGGGTGACGTCGCCGTGGCCGGCTGCGGTGACCGTGATCCAGCCGGCGGCGGGTTCGCCGGGGCGGGCCGGTTCGGTGGGGGCGCCGGGACTGACGACCTCGACGGAGACGTCGGGGGCGCGGCTGCCCTGGGTGAAGCGGGGCTCCGGGGCGGTGCTCGCGTTGCCCGCGTTCTCGTAGCGGTCGTACGGGCGGCCGTCCGGGCCCACCGGTTCGTCCGCCTCGCGCGCGCTGATCCTGCGCCCGTCGTGGCCGGTCTCGTCGGCGGCCGTGGTGCCCCGGTACGAGGTCCACAGGGCGAGGACGGGGGCGGCGACCACGGCGGCGACGACGGTGGTGGTCACCGCGCGGGCCCGCATCCGGTCGCGGCGGGCGACATGGTCCTTCGGGTCCATGGGGAAGCCGGTCGGCGCGAAGCGCGGGGCACCGGCACGCGCGCGCGGGACGTGCAGCATCGCCATGTACGCGGCGGCCCTGGGCGCCTCGACGAGCGGCAGCCGGTCCGCCGGGAGGGCCTGGGCGCCGGGCCAGGGGCCGGTGGCGCCGACCCGCTCGGCCGCGCGGCGGCAGCGGGGGCAGTCGTCGACGTGCCGGACGAGCTCGGCGCGCAGGGCGGCCGAGAGGAGCACCTGGTGGTCGCCGGTGAGCCGGGCGACGGTGGGGCAGCTGCCGGTCTCGACGACGGCGAGGGCGGCGCGGGTGCGTTCGACCTCGCAGCCGGCGGTGGCGAGGAGTTCCCGGGCGGCGAGCGGGTCGAGGGAGAGGACGGCGGCGACCTGACGGTGGCTGAGGCCGTGCCGCACGGCGAGCTCCAGGGCCTCGCGCTGCTCGGGCGTGGTGCCGGCGGCCTCGGGCCAGGCGAGCAGGGCGAGCTCGGCGCGGCGCCGCTCGGCGGTCTCCTCGGAGACCCGGGGCGGCTCGGGGGCGGTGACGGCGGGCCGGCCGGTGTGGGCGCCCTGGCGTTTGCGGCGCTGCTCACCGAGGCTGCGCAGGCAGGCCCAGCGGGCGAGGGCGTACAGCCAGGCGGTGCGGCCGTCCTCGTCGGAGGGGCAGCGGCCGTGGTGGCGCTCGGCGACTGCGAGGACGTCGCCGAGGACGGCGGTGGCCGTGTCGTGGTCGCAGAGCACGGAGAGGCAGTACGTGTAGAGGCCGTCGAGGGCGGCCTCGTAACGGGCGGGGGGACGCCGGCCGAGCGTGCGCGGTCCCTGGTCCGTGGAGCGGTGCGCCCGGTGTGCGCCGGTGGTGCGTGCGGGGGATTCCAGCCTGCTGCTCGTCACTGGGCGACCGTAGGCAAGGCGGGGGGCACTCTTCGTACCGGTTGCTCCATTCTCATTCTTACGGGTGAAGGTATCGCTCGAAAGGGGACACGAGGCGGGCGTTCCGGTGCCGTGGGGCCGCCCCTGGGGACGGCCGGGGCCCGTTGTCGGTGGCGGCGGATACGGTGTCGCTCATGGCTGCCCGTACGAAAACCGCCAAGGACCGGCCGTCCTACCGCTGCACCGAGTGCGGCTGGCAGACGGCCAAGTGGCTCGGCCGCTGCCCCGAATGCCAGGCATGGGGGACGGTCGAGGAGTACGGCGCGCCCGCCGTGCGGACCACCGCCGCCGGCCGCGTCTCCAGCGCCGCGCTGCCCATCGGGCAGGTCGACGGCCGGCAGGCGACCGCCCGCTCGACCGGCGTCGACGAGCTGGACCGGGTCCTCGGCGGCGGCCTGGTGCCCGGCGCCGTCGTGCTGCTCGCGGGCGAGCCCGGCGTCGGCAAGTCCACGCTCCTGCTCGACGTGGCGGCCAAGGCGGCCAGCGACGAGCACCGCACGCTGTACGTGACGGGTGAGGAGTCCGCGAGCCAGGTCCGGCTGCGCGCCGACCGGATCAACGCGCTCAGCGACCACCTGTACCTGGCGGCCGAGACCGACCTGTCGGCGGTCCTCGGGCACCTCGACGCGGTGAAGCCGTCCCTGCTGGTCCTGGACTCGGTGCAGACCGTCGCCTCCCCCGAGATCGACGGCGCGCCCGGCGGCATGGCGCAGGTCCGCGAGGTCGCGGGGGCCCTGATCCGGGCCTCCAAGGAGCGCGGCATGTCGACGCTCCTCGTCGGCCACGTCACCAAGGAGGGGGCCATCGCCGGGCCCCGGCTCCTGGAGCACCTGGTCGACGTCGTCCTGAGCTTCGAGGGCGACCGGCACGCGCGCCTGCGGCTGGTCCGGGGCGTGAAGAACCGGTACGGGGCGACCGACGAGGTCGGCTGCTTCGAGCTGCACGACGAGGGCATCACGGGGCTCGCCGACCCCTCCGGGCTCTTCCTGACCCGGCGTGACGTGGCCGTGCCCGGGACCTGCCTGACGGTCACCCTGGAGGGCAAGCGTCCGCTGGTCGCCGAGGTGCAGGCGCTGACGGTCGACTCGCAGATCCCGTCGCCGCGGCGGACCACCTCGGGTCTGGAGACCTCCCGGGTCTCGATGATGCTGGCGGTCCTGGAGCAGCGCGGCCGGATCAGCGCGCTGGGCAAGCGGGACATCTACAGCGCGACCGTCGGCGGCGTGAAGCTCACCGAGCCCGCCGCCGACCTGGCGATCGCGCTCGCGCTGGCCTCCGCGGCGAGCGACACCCCGCTGCCGAAGAACCTGGTCGCGATCGGCGAGGTCGGGCTCGCGGGCGAGGTGCGGCGGGTGACGGGCGTGCAGCGGCGGCTCGCCGAGGCGCACCGGCTCGGCTTCACGCACGCGCTGGTGCCGGGGGACCCGGGGAAGGTGCCGGCCGGCATGAAGGTGACGGAGGTGGCGGACGTGGGGGACGCGCTGCGGGTGCTGCCGCGGAGTCGGCGGGGCAAGGGTGCGGAGGAGGCGGCGGGGCGCTGACGAGGAGGGCCTGGGCGCTTACGAGGCGGCGGGGCGCTGACGAGGGGGCGGGGCGCTGACGAGGGGGCGGGGCGCTGACGAGGGGGCGGGGCGCTGACGAGGAGGGGCTGGGCGGCCTGCGGCGTACCGGCACAGACGCGGGAGCCGCCTCGCCGGGCGTGCCCGCCCCTCCCCCGGACGCCGTCCGGGGCGACCCTCACGCCCCGGCGGAACGCGTGCCCACCACCCCGCCAGGGCGGTGTCGCTAGACTTTGCCCTGGTCTCGCCCATCCGTACGAGCCGGAGGAGAGCAGTGGCAGCCAAGGACGGGAACGAAGCGCTGATGCGCGCAGCCCTCAGCGCGGTCGCTCCCGGCACCGCGCTGCGTGACGGCCTGGAGCGGATCCTCCGGGGGAACACGGGCGGTCTCATCGTCCTCGGCCTGGACAAGACGGTCGATTCGATGTGCACCGGCGGCTTCGAGCTGAACGTCGAGTTCACCGCCACGCGCCTGCGGGAGCTGTGCAAGCTCGACGGCGCGCTCGTCCTCGACAAGGACATCACCAAGATCCACCGGGCGGGCGTGCAGCTGGTCCCGGACGCCTCCATCCCGACCGAGGAGACCGGCACCCGCCACCGCACCGCGGACCGGGTCTCCAAGCAGTGCAGGTTCCCGGTCGTCTCCGTCTCCCAGTCGATGCGTCTGATCGCGCTGTACGTGGACGGTGAGCGGCGGGTCCTGGAGGAGTCGGCCGCGATCCTGTCCCGCGCGAACCAGGCGCTCGCGACCCTGGAGCGGTACAAGCTGCGGCTCGACGAGGTGGCCGGCACGCTCTCCGCCCTGGAGATCGAGGACCTGGTCACGGTCCGGGACGTCACCGCGGTCGCGCAGCGCTTGGAGATGGTCCGCCGGATCGCCACCGAGATCGCCGAGTACGTCGTCGAGCTCGGCACCGACGGGCGGCTCCTCTCGCTCCAGCTCGACGAGCTGATCGCGGGCGTGGAGCCGGAGCGCGAGCTGGTGATCCGGGACTACGTGCCGGAGCCGACGGCGAAGCGCTCGCGGACGGTCGCCGAGGCGCTCACCGAGCTGGACGCGCTCACCCACACCGAGCTCCTCGAACTCCCGGTCGTGGCGCGCGCCCTCGGCTACAGCGGCTCGCCCGAGACCCTCGACTCGGCGGTCTCGCCGCGCGGCTACCGGCTCCTGGCGAAGGTGCCGCGGCTGCCGGGCGCGATCATCGAGCGTCTGGTGGAACACTTCGGCGGGCTGCAGAAGCTGCTCGCGGCGAGCGTGGACGACCTCCAGACCGTCGACGGCGTCGGCGAGGCCCGTGCCCGCAGCGTCCGCGAGGGCCTGTCGCGCCTCGCGGAGTCCTCGATCCTGGAGCGGTACGTCTAGGACGCGCCGCTCGCTCGGCCCTCGGGGCGCTCAGCCCTTGGGCCGCTCAGTCCTAGGGCGCCCAGTCCTTAGGGCGCTCAGTCCTTGGGCCGCTCAGCCTTTGAGGCGCTCAGTCCTTGGCCAGCGTGAACGAGGCGGGGAGCACCTTCGCGCCCGGCATCTTCGCCTCCACCAGGTACGTGCCCGGGCCGGCCGGGCCCGCCGGGGCGCTGGCGCACTGCGGGGCGCTGTGACCCCGGTCCCATTCGACGGTGTGGGTGACGGTGGTGTGCGCGGGGACGCGCAGCAGGACCGGGGTGCCCGGGCGCGGGCAGTCGGCGGTGGACCAGACCTCGTCGTCGTGGGCGTCGCTGACCGTCAGAACCGCGCTGCGGGGCCCGAAGTCGGCCTTGCAGGCGGTGTTCGAGGTGTTCCTCGCGACGAGGAGGAAGCGGGGCTTCTCCCCGGCCTCGTAGGTGAGTTTGGCGGAACGGAGTTCCAACTGCAGGGATCCGGCGGGGCAGTTCGGAAGCGGAGAGTTCGCCGGGACCTGCTGGCCCGCGCCGGTGCCCGCGCCGCCGTCGGCGCCGGCTCCGTCGGTGTCGCCGTTCTTGCCGGTGCCGGTGGCGCCTCCCGCGCCCTCGGTGCCGGAGTCCGCGCCCGCGTCCGTACCCGCGTCGGCGCCCGCGTCCGTACCGGAGCCCGCCGAGCCGCCGTTGTCGCCGGCGGTCTCGCCGGAGTCGCCCGACTCGTCGCGTCCGCCGGGCTGTTGGCTGATCGCCGGGCCGGTGCCGGAGGGTCCGGGGGTGATCGACGGCGGGGTCGGCGAGGAGCCGTTGGCGGCGTCGTTCGGCTTCTTCCCGTCGCCGTCACCGGAGGTGACGGCCCATACGGCGAGCAGCGCGAGCAGCGCCACCAGGCACGCCGCCACCGCCCTCCGTCGCCAGTAGATGGTGGAGGGAAGCGGCCCGACCGGATTGCGCAAAGATCCCACGACCCGAACCTTACGAGAGATCCGGCCCAACTCCCGCCCCACCCGCCGCCCTAGGCCTCAAGTTTTGCCGATGATCACATCCACGGGTTCCGGGAACTTTCCCCGATCCGGTACAGATCCGGTCCGGATCCAGCTCTGATCCAGCTCAGATCCACACCGGCACCCCGCCCTCAACCCGACCGCCCGGGACGGCGGACTCCGGATTCCGGTTAGCGTCGTACCCCATGGACACCCTTCTCGACCTCTCCGACCGTCTGTATCTCGACGTCGCCGACTTCGCCCACTCCACGCCCCACTGGTTCCAGTGGATCGCCGAGGTGTGGACGGAGCTCGGGCTGCTGCTCTTCGGCGTGCTGTTCCTCGCCGGCTGGTGGCGCACCCGGAGGGATGCGAGCGGGGCGATGGCGCTCGCGCTGCTCGCACCGGTCGCCACCGGTTTCGGTTACGTGGTGAGCGAGGCCCTGAAGTCGCTGATCGACGAGGAACGTCCGTGCCGCGCGGTCGCCGAAGCGCCCGTCTCGCTCGTCGCCTGCCCGCCGCACGGCGACTGGTCCTTCCCCAGCAACCACTCCGCCATCGCGGGCGCGGCGGCGATCGCGCTCGCCCTGTCGTGGCGCGGGATCGTCTGGCTGACCGTGCCGATGGCGCTGCTCATGGCCTTCTCCCGGGTCTTCGTCGGTGTCCACTACCCGCACGACGTGACCGTCGGCCTGCTCGTCGGCGCCCTGGTCGCCTTCCTCGTGATGCGGGCGGCGGAGCGGCCCGTCCGGGCGCTGGTGGAGACGGCCAGGTCGAGCCGGAGCTCGGCCGTGGTGTGGTGCGCGGGGCGCGGGCCGAGTGCGCACGCCTCCGCGCACGCCCCCGCGCACTCCGAGCGGCGCTCGCGCGCGCGCCACGGCGCGTACTGATCGCGCCGGGGACGTGCCAGGATCGGAGGTGCCATGACTTCCATCGACACTCCCCCCACGTCCGAGGCCCCCGCCGTGCTCCCCGCCGAGCTGCACGGGCCCGTCCTCGCCTGGTTCGACCGGCACGCCCGCGACCTGCCCTGGCGCCGCCCCGAGGCCGGTGCCTGGGGCGTCATGGTCAGCGAGTTCATGCTCCAGCAGACCCCGGTGGTCCGGGTCCTCCCGGTGTACGAGCAGTGGCTGGCGCGCTGGCCGCGCCCGGCCGACCTGGCCGCCGAGGCCCCCGGCGAGGCGGTCCGCGCCTGGGGCCGGCTCGGCTACCCGCGCCGGGCACTGCGGCTGCACGCGGCGGCCGTCGCGATAACGGAACGGCACCACGGCGACGTACCGCGCGACCACGGGCAGCTGCTCGCGCTGCCCGGCATCGGCGAGTACACGGCGGCGGCGGTGGCCTCCTTCGCGTACGGGCAGCGGCACGCGGTCCTGGACACCAATGTGCGCCGGGTCTTCGCGCGGGCGGCGACCGGCGTCCAGTACCCGCCGAACGCGACCACGGCCGCCGAGCGGCGGCTCGCCCGCGCGCTGCTGCCGGAGGACGAGCCGACGGCGTCCCGCTGGGCTGCCGCCTCCATGGAGCTGGGCGCCCTGGTGTGCACGGCGAAGAACGAGGACTGCGGGCGCTGCCCGATCGCCGAGCGGTGCGCCTGGCGCCTCTCGGGCAAGCCGGCGCACGACGGTCCGCCGCGGCGGGGCCAGACGTACGCCGGGACCGACCGGCAGGTACGCGGCCGGCTCCTCGCGGTGCTGCGCGAGTCGGCGGAGCCGGTGGCCCAGGCGACGCTCGACGCGGTCTGGGACGAGCCGGTACAGCGGGCCCGGGCCCTGGACGGGCTCGTCGCGGACGGGCTCGTCGAGCCGCTGGAAGGCGACCGGTACCGGCTGCCGCTGTCCTGAGCCCTTGGACGTACCGAGGCCCCGCTCTCCCGCGAGCGGGGCCTCAAACCTTTTCCGCCCCCGCTGTTACACAACCGATGGGTAGCCGTGCGTCCACCGACGGCTGCCCCGCACAGCCCCGTGACAAGCGCTCCGTAGCGTCGTCCACGACCACGAGGAACATGCAGGACACGGGGAACGGAGGCGGTTGGGATGAGGCACGGCGGCGAGGTGCTCGACTTCGAGGAGTACGTACGCACGCGGCAGGACGCGCTCCTGCGCAGTGCCCGCCGTCTCGTCGCCGACCCGGTCGACGCCCAGGACCTCCTCCAGACGGCCCTGGCCCGTACGTACGGGCGCTGGGACGGCATCGCCGACAAGTCCCTCGCCGACGCCTATCTCCGCCGCGTCATGATCAACACGCGGACCGAGTGGTGGCGCTCCCGCAAGCTCGAAGAGGTGCCGACCGAGCAGCTGCCCGACGCGTGCGTCGACGACCCGACCGAGCAGCACGCCGACCGCGCCCTGCTCATGGACATCCTGAAGGTGCTCGCGCCGAAGCAGCGCAGCGTCGTCGTCCTGCGGCACTGGGAGCAGATGAGCACGGAGGAGACGGCGGCGGCGCTCGGCATGTCGACGGGTACGGTGAAGTCGACGCTCCATCGTGCGCTCGCCCGGCTCCGCCAGGAGCTGGAGAGCCGTGACCTCGACGCCCGTGCCCTGGGGCGGACCGGGGAGCGGGCGACCGTACGAGGTGACGAAGGGGGTCGGGAGCGGTGCGCGGCGTAGACGGCGAACCCTGTGGCAGACCACACGAAGGCCACCATGGTGTGAGCGGCGGCGACGACCGGTGTCCGACCGGACGGCGCCGCCCGCGGCGTACCGTCAGGGCGGCGAGCGTCACGGCCACGGCCGGGCTCGTCGCCGTCGGTCTTTCCCTGGCCGCCTGCTCCACCGGGGGCACCGGCTCCCGCGACGAGGGCGCGGCCCGCACGGACGAGATCGCCGCCGCCGCGCCCACTCCCTCCGCCTCCGGCACGGCGGGACCTCAGTCGGCCGAGCGGGTGGATCCGATCGCGCTCCTGAAGGCCGACCCGAAGATCGGCGCGCGGCTCAAGGACGACCTGAAGCCGTGCGTCGCCGACGCGTACCCGGTGGACACCTCCTACGGCAATCTCACGAACACGGCCGCCCCCGACGTCGTCGTCAACGTGATGACCTGCGGGGACGCCGTCGGCATCGGCACGTACGTGTACCGCAAGGAGAACGACCGGTACGAGAACGTGTTCATGGCCGAGGACGCGGCGGTCTACGCGACGATCGACCGGGGCGATCTCATCGTCACCAAGCAGGTGTACGCGAAGGGCGACCCGGTCGCGTACCCCTCGGGCGAGGACGTGATCACCTACCGCTGGTCGGGAAGCACGTTCACCCAGCACGACTGGGTGCACAACGACTACAGCCGGGCCGTCGGCGACGGCGACGCCCCCACCGCGGAGCCCGCGCCGAGCGAGCCGGCCGCCAACTGAGCAGTCCGCAGCCGTGCACCGCTGCGGACCGCCACAGACCGTGGACCGCGACAGACCGTGGACCGCCGTAGACCGCCGTAGACCGAAAGACCGTACAGACCCCGAAGGGCACATCACGATGGCCGAGACCCATGTCCTGTTCGTCGAGGACGACGACGTCATCCGTGAGGCCACCCAGCTCGCCCTGGAGCGGGACGGCTTCCGGGTGACCGCCATGCCCGACGGGCTCTCCGGCCTGGACGCCTTCCGGGCGCAGCGGCCCGACATCGCGCTCCTCGACGTGATGCTGCCGGGGATGGACGGGGTCAGCCTCTGCCGTCGCATCCGCGACGAGTCGACCGTGCCCGTCATCATGCTGTCGGCGCGCGCCGACTCGATCGACGTCGTGCTCGGTCTGGAGGCGGGGGCCGACGACTACGTCACCAAGCCCTTCGACGGTGCGGTGCTCATGGCCCGCATCCGGGCCGTGCTGCGCCGCTTCGGGCACGCGGGCGGCGCCGGCAACGGCGAGCAGGGGGACGCGCCGGACGGCGGCGGGCTCCTCGCCTTCGGCGACCTGGAGGTCGACACCGAGGGCATGGAGGTGCGCAGGGGCGGGGTGCCGGTGGCGCTGACCCCGACGGAGATGCGGCTGCTCCTGGAGTTCTCGACGGCGCCGGGCACCGTGCTGTCCCGGGACAAGCTCCTGGAGCGGGTCTGGGACTACGGCTGGGGCGGGGACACCCGGGTCGTGGACGTCCATGTGCAGCGGCTGCGCGCCAAGATCGGCCAGGACCGGATCGAGACGGTCCGCGGCTTCGGCTACAAGCTCAAGAGCTAGCCGGTGAGGTTCCTGCCCCTGCGGACCGGGGTCCGCTGGAAGATCGCCGTCGCCATCGCGGCGGTCGGCGCGCTCATCGCGGTCACCCTGAGCATCGTCGTGCACAACGCCGCCCGCATCTCGATGCTCGACAACGCGCGCGAGGTGCAGATGGAGCGGCTGCTCTTCGCCCAGCGGATGTACGAGACGTCGAAGCCGAAGGAGCCCCGCTTCGGCACGAAGATCAACGACCCGGCGCTGCCGCCCCAGCTCCACCAGCTGATGCGGGACAAGCGGCGCGGGACGTACGTACAGGAGCACCGGCACGGCGGGCCGCCGGACGTGTGGGCGGCCGTGCCGCTCGCCAACGGCGACGTGCTGTCGCTGCACATCCCGTTCGCCGACCGCAGCGCGACGATCATGAACGATCTGGACCGGGCCCTCGTCATCGGCTCGGTGTCCGTGGTCTTCGGCGGCTGCGCCCTCGGCGTGCTCATCGGCGGGGGGCTCTCCCGTCGCCTGCGGAAGGCCGCCGTCGCGGCCGGCCGGGTGGCCCAGGGCAATGCGGAGGTCCGGGTCCGGGACGCCGTCGGCGGGGTCGTGCGGGACGAGACCGACGACCTGGCCTGGGCGGTGGACGCGCTGACCGACGCGCTGAACGAGCGGATCGAGGCCGAGCGGCGGGTCACCGCCGACATCGCGCACGAGCTGCGCACCCCCGTCACCGGGCTGCTCACGGCGGCCGAGCTGCTGCCGCCGGGGCGGCCGACCGAGCTCGTACGGGACCGGGCGCAGGCCATGCGGACGCTGGTCGAGGACGTCCTGGAGGTGGCCCGTCTTGACAGCGCGTCGGAGCGGGCCGAGCTCCAGGAGATCGCGCTCGGCGAGTTCGTGGAGCGGCGGGTGCGGGCCCTGGACCCGGAGGTCGACGTCCGGGTCGTGCACGAGTCCTGGGTGAACACCGACCCGCGCCGCCTGGAGCGGGTCCTGGGCAATCTCCTCGCCAACGCGGCCAAGCACGGCAAGCCGCCGGTCGAGGTGACCGTCGAGGGCCGGGTGGTCCGGGTCCGCGACCACGGTCCGGGCTTCCCCGAGGCGCTCCTGAAGGAGGGCCCGAGCAGGTTCCGTACGGGGACGAGCGACCGCGCGGGCCAGGGCCACGGCCTGGGCCTGACGATCGCGGCGGGCCAGGCCCGGGTCCTCGGCGCCCGGCTGACCTTCCGGAACGTGGCCGCGGAGGGGTCGCCGGGCGGGGTCGGCGGGGCCATCGCGGTGCTGTGGCTGCCGGACCACGCGCCGACGAACACGGGCAGCTTCCCGGTGCTGCGGCCGGCGGACTGAGGAGTACGGAAGAGGGGGCCGGGTCCATGACAGGACCCGGCCCCCTTTCCCGTACGGGAGATCAGACCGTCTCGTTCCCGTACGGGAGATCAGACCGTCTCGTTCCCGTACGGGAGATCAGACCGTCTCACTCCCCTCCGGGAGATCAGACCGTCTCGGCGACCTTGAGCGCGTCGTCGTCGGACTCCGCCTTCGGGTCCGCGGCCGGTCCGGCGCCGCGCAGCGCCACCTCCTTGACGAAGAAGGCGAGGACGAAGCCGAGGACGGCGACGGCCGAGGCGACGAGGAAGGCGCCGTGCGTGCCGGTGGCGACCGCGTGCTGGTAGGCCTCGCGGAGCGCGGCCGGCAGCTTGGCGAGGCTCGCCGCGTCGAGCTGGGCGGTCCGCTCGGTGAGCCCGCCACCGCCGCGGGACGCCATCTCGTCCTGGACGCGGCTGGTGAAGAGCGCGCCCATGATCGCGACGCCGAAGGAGGAGCCGAGCGTACGGAAGAGGGTGGTGGAGGAGGAGGCGACGCCCATGTCCTTCATCTCCACGCTGTTCTGGGCGACCAGCATGGTGATCTGCATGAGGAAGCCCATGCCGGCGCCGAGGACGGCCATCCAGACGCCGGAGACGAGGCGCGAGGTGCCGGTGTCCATCGTCGAGAGCAGGAAGAGGCCGGCGACCATGAGCGCGCCGCCCGCGATCGGGAAGACCTTGTACTTGCCGGTGCTGGTGGTGAAGCGGCCGACGAGCAGCGAGACGACCATCATCGACAGCAGCATCGGCAGGAGCAGCAGGCCGGAGTTGGTGGCCGAGGCGCCCTGGACGGACTGCTGGAAGATCGGCAGGTAGAGGACCGCGCCGAACATCACGAAGCCGGTGATGAAGCCGATCAGGGACATCAGGGTGAAGTTGCGGCTGCGGAAGATGTGCAGCGGCATGATCGGGTCGCTCGCCCGGGTCTCCACGAAGAGGAAGGCGGCGAGGGCGGCGACGCCGCCGACGATCAGGCCGACGATGGTGGCCGAGCCCCAGGCGTACTCGGTGCCGCCCCAGGTGGTGACGAGGACGATCGCGGTGATGCCGACGGTGAGGAGCGCGGCGCCGAGGAAGTCGATCCGGGCGCCGGTGGCCCGCTCCTTCTTCGGCAGGTGCAGGACGGTGGTCAGCATGGCGAGGGCGACGACACCGAGCGGCAGGTTGATGTAGAAGGACCAGCGCCAGCCCCAGTGGTCGGTGATGGTGCCGCCGACGAGGGGGCCGCCGATCATGGCGAGGGCCATGATTCCGGCCATCATGCCCTGGTACTTGCCGCGCTCGCGGGGCGGGATCAGGTCGCCGATGATCGCCATGACGCCGACCATGAGGCCGCCGGCGCCGAGGCCCTGGACCGTGCGGAAGCCGATGAGCTGGCCCATGTCCTGGGCCATGCCGCTGAGCGCCGAGCCGATCAGGAAGATCACGATCGAGGTGAGGAAGACGCTCTTGCGGCCGAACATGTCGCCGAGCTTGCCCCAGATCGGGGTGGAGGCGGCGGTGGCCAGGGTGTAGGCGGTGACGACCCAGGAGAGGTGCTCCAGGCCGCCGAGCTCGCCGACGATCGTCGGCATCGCGGTGCCGATGATCATGTTGTCCAGCATCGCGAGCAGCATCGCGATCATGAGGGCGAGGAGGACGACGCGCACGCTGCGCGGCTGCGGGTCCGCGGCCTCCCCCGGTGCTGCCTGAGTGTTCTGTTCCGTCGCCATGTCGGTCCCCGTCGCTCCCTTACTTGCCGCCCGGCTAGTTACTACACTGAGGACGGTAGGCCGGTAACTAGCCGGTCGTCAAGTAAGTTTTGTGGAATGTGGAGTGAGCAGCCATGGCACGAGGCAACACCCGCCAGCGCATCCAGGACGTGGCTCTCGAACTCTTCGCCGAGCAGGGCTACGAGAAGACCTCGCTCCGCGAGATCGCCGAGCGCCTCGACGTCACCAAGGCGGCGCTCTACTACCACTTCAAGACCAAGGAAGACATCATCATCGGGATCTTCCAGGACCTGGCGCGCCCGATCGACGAGCTGGTCGCCTGGGCGGGCGAGCAGCCGCGCACCCTGGAGACGAAGCAGGAGATCCTGCGCCGCTACCAGAGGGCCCTGCTCGCCGCGGCCCCGCTGTTCCGCTTCATGCACGAGAACCAGGCGACCGTGCGCGACCTGAGCATCGGGCTCACCTTCAAGGAGCGCTTCATGGCGCTCAACGAGTTCATCCAGGAACCCGACGACACGATGAAGGACAAGGTCCGCGCCGTGAGCGCGATCTTCGCGCTGCACGCCGGGACATTCTTCATGCAGAACGTCGAGGGCGACCCCGAGGAGAAGCAGGAAGCCGTCCTCGAGGTCGCCCTCGATCTGATCGAGCAGGCCGAGCGGGCCTGAAGCTCTACGGGGTGGGTCAGACGCTGACGCCGTGGGCGCGCAGGAAGGCCATCGGGTTGACGGCCGAGCCGTAGTTCGGGGTCGTACGGATCTCGAAGTGAAGGTGCGGGCCGGAGGAGTTTCCGGTGTTGCCCGAGAGGGCGATCTGCTGGCCGGCGCCGACCGTCTGGCCGATGCCGACCTGGATCCGCGACAGGTGGGCGTACTGCGAGTACGTGCCGTTGGCGTGCTTGATCACGATGGCGTTGCCGTACGCGGGGCCGTCGCCGCCGCCGTTCGGGCCGGCCTTCACGACGGTACCGGCGGCCGCGGCCTTGACCGGGGTGCCGACCGGGACGGCGAAGTCCTGGCCGGAGTGCTTGTGGGCCCACATGGCGCCGCCCTGGTTGAAGCTGGCGCTGAGGGCGTACGAGGTGACCGGCTTGACCCAGGCCGGGGTGGCCTTCTTGACGGCCTTCACGGGCGTGGCCTTCACGGCGGTCGCCTTGGCGACGGCGGCCTTCACCTGGGCGGCGACGTGGGCCTGGGCGTCGGCCTGGGCGGCGACGGCGGCGGACACGGTCAGCGCGGCCGGGGCGGCCTTGCCCTCGGCGGCGAAGGCGGACCCTGCTCCGGCCACCAGCGTCGCTCCCAGACCCGCGGCGGCGAGAGCAACGGCGGTGATACGGGCGGCGGGGTTCATGACGCGCTTCGACATACGGGGGAAAACCTCCGGGACGTACGGGACCCGGCGCGGACGGTGCGCTGCGCCGGGCTTGCTCATCCTTGGTAACCCGGACCCCCGGCCATCCCAAAACACCCCATCTACGACATGGCGTCGTAGCGATCTCCCGGGAAGTTCACCCCGCGACGACCCCGGAGCGGGGTCGCGAAAACGGACATACCGGAACAAGAGAATCGGTTTATGCGCACGTCGCGAGGTCCGGAACCGCCCGAAACGCCGCCCGATGCCCGGTTCGGTACGCATAAGGACCAAAGACCCGGGGTTTCACGCCTGAACGTCCCGAATCGACACCAAACGTCGCCACTATCCTGGTTAGTACCCCTCGAAACGCCTGTGCGCGAGGTCACCAGCGGCCCACCCCGAATGGGACCTGGGTCACGCAACCAAGCCGCCCCGAAGCCCGTCCCGCACTACGCTGACCGCTTCGGGAATCCAGGGAATCCGCGGGGGGACCACACATGGAACCGGCACTCATCGGCACGCGCCTCGCGTCGGCCGCGATCGGCCCGCTGCTAAAGAAACTGCTGGTCAGCGACGGCCCGGGCGCCGGCCTCACGGGCTCGTCGAAGAAGATCCGGCTCTCCTCGCTGGTCTCCTTCCGCGGCGAGAAGCGCACGCTCACGGAGAAGGACGTCCTCAAGCTCGCCGCGACCCTGGTCGAGCGGTCCCTCAGCGGGGACGGCGAGTGCCCCTTCCCGGCCGACGAGACCGAGGCGGTCGTCGAGACCCTGGCCAGGACCCTCCTCGCCCTCGGCGACCTCGACATGGACGACGTCCAGGCCGTCCGTCTCGGCCACCTCGACCTCGCCCGCCGCCTCCGCGCGGCGGCCCCCGCCCCGGACGGCCTGTCGACGGACTCGGTCCTCTACCTGGAGTCGATGACGGAGTGGGCCTGCCTCCACATCCTCGACTTCTTCACCCAGCGCTCCACCTTCGTGGCCCGCAGCCTGCTGGAACAGACCCGCGGCCAGCGGGAACTCATCGCGAAGGTCGACGAGGTCATCCGCCGCACGCCCCGCGCGGACTCCCGGGACGGGGACTTCGAGCGGCGCTACCTGTCCCACCTCGCCAAGAAGCACGGCCGCCTCACGATCTACGGCGTGGACCTCCGGGACGCCCCGGAGAAGTGGCCGCTGGACGTGGCGTACCTGTCGCTGGAGGCGACGGGAGGGTTCGTGGCCCCGAGCCGCCCGGACCGGGAGTACAGGGAGTACGGGGAATCGGTCGGCACGGCGGGGTTCGCCGACGTCGCCCTCCTCTGGGGAAAGCCGTCGGGCGGCCGCGCCGACCAGATCCTCACCCGGCACGACAAGGTCCTCCTGCGCGGTACGGCCGGCTCCGGCAAGACGACACTCATCCAGTGGCTGGCCGTCTCCGCCGCACGCGAGGACCTCGCGGACGGCATGACGTACCTCCGCGACCGCATCCCCTTCGTCCTCCCCCTGCGCTCCCTCACCCGCCACGGCGAGCGGCTCCCCGCCCCCGACCGTTTCCTCTCCGCCGTCGGCTGCCCGCTCTCCGCACCCGACGGCTGGGCCGACCGCGTCCTCGCCGCCGGGCGCGGCCTCGTCCTCGTCGACGGCATCGACGAGATCCCCGAGGCCGAACGCGACCGTGCGCGCCGCTGGCTCCGCGACCTCCTCGACGCCTACGACGGCAACCGCTGGCTCGTGACCTCCCGCCCCACCGCCGTGCGCGACGACTGGCTCGCCCCGGACGGCTTCGCCGAGCTCACCCTCGCCCCGATGTCCTCCGCCGAGGTCGCCACCTTCGTACGGCGCTGGCACCGGGCCGCCGGGCCGGACGCGGCACCGTACGAACAGCCCCTCCTCGACGCCCTGCGCACGACGTCGGACGTCGCCCAGCTCGCCACCAACCCCCTGATGTGCGGTCTGATCTGCGCCCTGCACCACGGCAGGCGCGGCTTCCTGCCGCGCGGCCGGAAGGCGCTGTACGACGCGGCCCTCGCGATGCTGCTCTCGCGCCGCGACCGCGAGCGGGACATGGGGACGCCGTACGGGATCGACCTCGGCGAGACCCCGCAGATCCAGCTGATCCAGCGGATCGCGTACTGGCTGACGCTCAACGGCCGCACGACGATGGACCGCGCGCACGCCCAGGACGTCGTACGGGAGGCCGTGCCCGCGATCACGGAGGCGGCCGGCTACGACCCCGGTACCGTCTTCACCCACCTCCTCCACCGCAGCGGCCTGCTGCGCGAGCCCACGGCGGACACGGTCGACTTCGTCCACCGCACCTTCCAGGACTACCTGGCGGCCAAGGCCCTCGTGGACCGGTGGGACATCGGCGTCCTCGTCCGGCACGCGGCGGACGACCAGTGGGAGGACGTCATCCGCATGGCCGTCGGGCACGCGCGCCCACGCGAGTGCGCGGAGATCTTCGACGAGCTGCTGAAGGCGGCGGACGCGGCCCCGGACCGCCGGACCCAGCTCCGCGTCCTGGTGGTGGCGGCGACGGCACTGCACCACGCGACGGAGGTGGCACCGGACATCCGGGAACGCGTCCTGGCCCGCACGGCCGAGGTGATCCCGCCGCGCGGCCCGGAGGAGGCCCGGGAGCTGGCGAGGGTGGGACGAGCGGTCCTGGACCTGCTGCCGGGCCCGGAGGGTCTTGAGGACGGCGCCCTCAATGATGTGGTGATCACGGCGACGCACATCGCTGACGACGCCACACTGCCGTACCTCGCACGATTCGCGGACCATCCGTCCCTGAGCGTCCGCTCCCAGCTGATGTGGGGCTGGGCCCGGTTCGCGACCGCGCCCTATGCGGAGGAGATCATCGCCCGGCTCGATCCGAACGACCTCGACTTCACGCTGGTGTCCGACGACCAGGCGGCCGAAATCGCCCGCCTCGGGCTGCGCCCCGAACACCTCGACATGCGCATGAGCCCGAGCCTCACCCCCGACGGCATGGCCATGCTCAGCCCGGCGTTGAGCGAGGCGCGGTCCGTAAGGCTGCCGGGAGCGCTGGCCCCGTCCTTGAGCCGGCTCCCCTCGGACAACAAGCTGGACAGCCTCACTCTGAGCAGCCCTCCCACAGGAGGGCTCGCCTTCCTCCGCCGCCTGACCGGTCTCCAGGTCCTCGTCATCATCGAAGGCGCCGTCATGAGCGAGGAGGACTGGCACGCCGTGGCTGCTCTGGACGGTCTCTCGCATCTTCAGCTGCCGGCCGAGAACGTGCAGAGCCTCCCGGAATCGCTGAGGCTGCCGCAGACGAAGAATCTGCTCGTGGACTGCTCCGGCAGCACCGCACCGCTGGACGTCATCGCCTGCTCCTTCCCCGCCCTGCGTCTGCTGACCCTCCACAGCGACCACGAAGGAAAGGTCCACGACCTCACCCCGCTGGCGTCCCTGGCCGAACTCCGTTACGTCAACGGCTTCGGCGTCCGCCTCACCGGCACCGGAGCCCTCGCACCCACAGTCGGAATCCGCGCATGAGCTGATCGCCGAAGGGGGGGGGGGGGGGGGGGGGGGGGGGGGGGGGGGGGGGGGGGCGGGTGGGGGGGGGCGGGGGGGGGGGGGGGGGGGGGTGGGGGGGGGGGGAGGGGGGGGGAGGGAAAAGGGGTGCTTTGTTTC
>NZ_JBVJWR010000026.1:18037-31353 GCF_055602235.1 Streptomyces sp. NPDC037410
TACCCCCCCCCTCCCCCCCACCCCCCCCCCCCCCCCCCCCCCCCCCCCCCCCCCCCCCCCCCCCCCCCCCCCCCCCCCCCCCCCCCCCCCCCCCGCCCCTTGTTCAGCTACGGCTCACGCGTCCTTCGAGAGGTTCGGGCCCGGGCCGCCCGCTGCCTCGATCGGCGGGGCGTCCGGCAGGGCCGACTTCTCCTCGCCGCGGAAGGTGAACGTGCGCTCCTCGCCCTCGCCCTCCGTGTCCACGACCACGATGTGACCGGGGCGCAGCTCGCCGAAGAGGATCTTCTCCGAGAGCGTGTCCTCGATCTCGCGCTGGATCGTCCGGCGCAGCGGCCGGGCGCCCATCACGGGGTCGTAGCCCTTCTTGGCGAGCAGTTCCTTCGCGGACTGGGAGAGCTCGATGCCCATGTCCCGGTCCTTGAGGCGCTCGTCGACGCGGCCGATCATCAGGTCGACGATCTGGAGGATGTCCTCCTGCGTCAGCTGCGGGAAGACGATGATGTCGTCCACACGGTTGAGGAACTCCGGGCGGAAGTGCTGCTTCAGCTCGTCGCTGACCTTCGCCTTCATCCGCTCGTAGTTGGACTTCGTGTCGCCCTGGGCGGCGAAGCCCAGGTTGAAGCCCTTCGAGATGTCCCTGGTCCCGAGGTTGGTGGTCATGATGATGACCGTGTTCTTGAAGTCCACGACCCGGCCCTGGGAGTCGGTCAGGCGACCGTCCTCCAGGATCTGGAGAAGGGAATTGAAGATATCGGGGTGGGCCTTCTCGACCTCGTCGAAGAGGACGACGGAGAACGGCTTGCGGCGCACCTTCTCGGTGAGCTGGCCGCCCTCTTCGTAGCCGACGTATCCGGGCGGCGAACCGAAGAGGCGGGAAACCGTGTGCTTCTCGCTGAACTCCGACATGTCGAGGGAGATCATCGCGTCCTCGTCGCCGAAGAGGAATTCGGCGAGCGCCTTGGAGAGCTCGGTCTTACCGACGCCGGACGGGCCGGCGAAGATGAACGAGCCACCGGGGCGCTTCGGGTCCTTGAGACCCGCACGGGTGCGGCGGATGGCCCGCGAGAGGCCGATGACGGCGTCCTTCTGGCCGATGACGCGCTTGTGGAGCTCGTCCTCCATGCGGAGCAGGCGCGAGGACTCCTCCTCGGTCAGCTTGAAGACCGGGATGCCGGTGGCGGTCGCGAGGACCTCGGCGATGAGCTCGCCGTCGACCTCGGCGACGACGTCCATGTCGCCGGCCTTCCACTCCTTCTCGCGCTTGGTCTTCGCGGCGAGGAGCTGCTTCTCCTTGTCGCGGAGGGACGCGGCCTTCTCGAAGTCCTGCGAGTCGATCGCGGACTCCTTGTCGCGGCGGACGCCGGCGATCTTCTCGTCGAACTCGCGGAGGTCCGGCGGCGCGGTCATCCGGCGGATGCGCATCCGGGAGCCGGCCTCGTCGATCAGGTCGATCGCCTTGTCCGGGAGGAAGCGGTCCGAGATGTACCGGTCGGCCAGGGTCGCGGCCTGGACGAGGGCCTCGTCGGTGATGGAGACCCGGTGGTGGGCCTCGTACCGGTCGCGCAGACCCTTGAGGATCTCGATGGTGTGCGGCAGCGACGGCTCGGCGACCTGGATGGGCTGGAAGCGGCGCTCGAGGGCGGCGTCCTTCTCCAGGTACTTGCGGTACTCGTCGAGCGTGGTGGCACCGATGGTCTGGAGCTCACCGCGGGCGAGCATCGGCTTGAGGATGCTCGCGGCGTCGATCGCGCCCTCGGCGGCGCCCGCACCCACGAGGGTGTGGAGCTCGTCGATGAACAGGATGATGTCGCCGCGGGTGCGGATCTCCTTGAGGACCTTCTTCAGGCGCTCCTCGAAGTCACCGCGGTAGCGGGAGCCGGCGACCAGCGCGCCGAGGTCCAGGGTGTAGAGGTGCTTGTCCTTGAGGGTCTCGGGCACCTCGCCCTTGACGATGGCCTGCGCGAGGCCCTCGACGACGGCGGTCTTGCCGACGCCGGGCTCGCCGATGAGGACCGGGTTGTTCTTGGTGCGGCGGGACAGCACCTGCATGACCCGCTCGATCTCCTTCTCGCGCCCGATGACCGGGTCGAGCTTGGATTCGCGGGCCGCCTGGGTGAGGTTGCGGCCGAACTGGTCGAGGACCAGGGACGTCGAGGGGGTGCCCTCGGCAGGGCCGCCGGCCGTGGCGGCTTCCTTGCCCTGGTAGCCGGAGAGCAGCTGGATGACCTGCTGCCGCACCCGGTTGAGGTCGGCGCCCAGCTTCACGAGGACCTGGGCGGCGACGCCCTCGCCCTCGCGGATCAGGCCGAGCAGGATGTGCTCGGTGCCGATGTAGTTGTGGCCGAGCTGGAGGGCCTCACGGAGCGAGAGCTCCAGGACCTTCTTGGCACGCGGGGTGAAGGGGATGTGGCCGGACGGGGCCTGCTGCCCCTGCCCGATGATCTCCTCAACCTGCTGGCGGACCGCCTCGAGCGAAATCCCGAGGCTCTCCAGGGCCTTAGCGGCGACACCCTCACCCTCGTGGATAAGGCCCAGAAGGATGTGCTCGGTGCCGATGTAGTTGTGGTTGAGCATCCGGGCTTCTTCCTGAGCCAGGACGACAACCCGCCGCGCGCGGTCGGTGAACCTCTCGAACATCGTTAATCGCTCCTCAGAGCGGTCAGTCAGTTAGGGGTCGATCCCCTCCCTGTCCTTCCGCAGCTTAGTCCCGCAAGCGGGGACCGCTCATTCCAACTGCCGACATCCGTCCGGATCACCCCCTTCTCAGTGGGGAGACCTGCTGCCGAACAGCCGACAAATGCTCCAACCCGATGGTGCGAGACGATGTTCCCGCAGGCCAAGTAGTTACCCGCGCCATCAGTACGCCGATGGCGAACGTGAGACGCCGAAGCCCGCGAGTCGCCCCTCTCCACTAGGAATGTCTTACCCGTAAGGACTGACACTCCATGCGGCACACCCCGGTTCCCTCCGCTACCAGCGAACACCCTTGCGCGCCCGAATGCACTCGCACACCCCCATCCCGGACACCGTGCGCGACCCGTGGGGGACACTGCGTCACCGCCGGGCGTAACCAAGGCGCTCTCCCGGGAGTTCCCCCGGCATGGCCCTCACCGTTCCGCCGCCCCGCTCGCCGATCGACGGCGGCGTCGCGCGGTGGTACGAGGACGAGCTCGGCTGGGCGACGGTGGCGGGCCCGCCGGCGGCTCTGGTCACGGGGCTGCGCTTCGACGTCCTGGAGATGCCTGCCGAGGCCGGCCGGGGCGTGCTGCGCCGGATGGGCGCGGCGACCGGTCCTGTGGCCCTGGTGGGGCGCCGGATGGGGCTGCTCGTGGCCGCGGGGAGCGCGGAGGAGCTGCCCGGGCTGCTCGACTGGCTGGAGTGGGGCGGGATCTCACTGGATCTCGCGGTCCTCGGTGCCGACGGCCGGATGACCGCACCCCTTCCCCCGGGGTGGGGCGGATCCGGCGCGCCGGGCGCCGCGGTGTGGCTGCGGGCGCCCGCGCCGGGTCGCGAGGTCGAGGCCTCGCTGCCGGCGCTGCGGTCCGCGCCGTGGGGCGTTGCGGACGCCCCCTGTCTGGTGCGTCTCGTGGCCGCCGCCGCGGCGGAGTGCCACCGGGTGCGGCTGCTGAGTGCCCGTACCCGCGGGGCGGCTCAGCAGCTGTCGCCTCAGCGGTTCGCGTCCTCGTAGGCGGCCTTGATGTCGGCGGGAACGCGACCGCGGTCGTTGACGTTCATGCCGTTCTCCTTGGCCCACGCGCGGATCTTCGCGGTGTCCTGGCTGCCCGTCGCCACGGCGCGGCCCTTGCCGCGGCCGCCGGTGGTGCGGCCGCCGGTGCGACGGCCACCCGCGGTGTACGGCTCGAGCAGGCCACGGAGCTTTTCCGCGTTGGCGGTGGTGAGGTCGATCTCGTAGGTCTTGCCGTCCAGCGCGAACGTCACGGTCTCGTCCGCCTCGACGCCGTCGAGGTCGTCGACAAGAAGGACCTGAACCTTCTGTGCCACCGGATTTCCTTTCATCGAAAATGCAGTACGCGGAAAGGAAACCGCTTTTCCCGGAAAAACACAAACCCCTGGGAGAGGTTCAGATCCCCGGCAACGCGGGAAACGTGCGCGATTCGGACATAGGGTTCCACGAGAGGATCGCGGGCTTCCGCCTCACAGGTGCAGAAGCATCCGACTGTTGCCCAAGGTGTTCGGCTTCACTCGTTCGAGACCGAGGAACTCGGCGACTCCCTCGTCATAGGAACGGAGGAGCTCGCTGTAGACATCTCCGTCGACCGGGGTCTCGCCGATCTCGACGAAGCCGTGCTTCGCGAAGAAGTCGACTTCGAAGGTCAGGCAGAATACCCGCCGCACCCCGAGCCATCGGGCGGTGTCCAACAACTTGTCCAGCACCTGATGTCCGACGCCGGCGCCCTTGAAGTCGGGATCGACGGCGAGAGTGCGGACTTCGGCGAGGTCTTCCCACATGACGTGGAGTGCGCCGCAGCCGACGACGACGGCGTCCTCGTCGCGTTCCGCGACCCAGAACTCCTGGATGGACTCGTAAAGGGTCACGGTCGCCTTGTCGAGCAGGATGCCGCGCCGCACGAAAGGATCGACGAGACGGCGGACCGCGGCCACATCGCCGGTGCGGGCCCTGCGTACGGTGACGGCTTTGACGGAGGTCGACATGGGGGGACGCTATCGCAGGGCCTGTCCCGCGGATCAGGCCCTACGGACGGGCCTGTCCTTCGCCGCCCCCGGCCTCGCGCGGGGCGGCCGGGAGGGGGTTGTCCACGGCTGCCGTCGGCTGGACGATGCGGATGGCGTCGTTCAGCGACTCGCGCTGTTCCGGCGACATCATCCCGAAGAAGGCGACGAGTGCGGCGGCGGGGTTGTCGCTCTGGGCCCATGCCTCGTTCATGAGGGCGGCCGCGTAGGCGGCGCGGGTGGAGACCGCCGTATATCGATAGGCGCGGCCTTCGACTTCCCTGCGGACCCAGCCCTTCTGATGGAGATTGTCCATGACGGTCATGACGGTCGTGTAGGCGATGGACCGTTCCTGCTGGAGGTCCTCCAGCACCTCCCGGACGGTCACCGGGCGGTTCCATTGCCAGACGCGCGTCATCACGGCGTCTTCGAGTTCTCCCAGGGGGCGGGGCACAACGTCACCATAGTGGGAGAAACGGTAATAAGCGGCTATTCGCCACCCAAGCCGCACTAGAAGGACAAAAGGGTGCGCGACCGGTAGCGGTCGCGCACCCTCGGCGCAGTACGGGGCTCTCGCCCGCAGGACAGGCTAGGAGCCGTCCGCCTGGCGGGCGGCCTCGGCGCGGGCGAGGGCGGCGTCCACGACCGCGTCCTCCTTGGCCTTGTTCGGGCCGCCCTGGCTCTTGACGATCACGGTGACGAGGGCGATGAAGAACGCCGCCATCACGACGGGGGGCAGGAGCGCGGATACGTAGTCCATGCCGCCCAGAGTAGACCTGAGGGCCGTCCCCTCATCCGGCGACCCGCTCCTCCGGCGGGGGCGGGGGTACCGGGCGTCGCCGGGGCGGGAAGACCTCGGAGGGCTTGGGGGCCGGGCGCTTGACCGGGGCGGGCGGGGTCGGCTTGGGCTCGCCGCCCGCCCCGCGCCCGCCGGGCAGCGCGAGCAGCCGGGCCCGGGAGACGGTGGGCGCGCTGGAGGCGGTGGCCCGGGAGACGGTGGGCGCGCTGGAGGCGGTGGCCCGGGAGACGGTGGGCGCGCTGGAGGCGGTGGCCTGGGAGACCCGGGCCAGGCGCGCGCGTACGGAGCGCTCGGCGAGGACCTGGCAGCGGGCGAGCAGCTCGGCGGCGGCCGGGTTGCGGCGCAGCGCGCGCAGGGCGGCGAGGTCGTCGGCGCCGGGGTCGTAGCCGGCGGCCAGCGCGTCGCGGAGGAGCTCCAGGTAGCCGCCGAGGGACCCGGGCAGCGCCTCGCGGTAGCGGGTCAGGTCGTCGAGGAGGAAGGCGCGCTGCCGACCGGCCTCGCGGACCGCCTCGTCCACGGATTCGGCCAGGCACAGGCAGTTCTGGACGTCCTCGTCCTGGAGGGGGGCAGGGTGGAGGGCAGTGGCAAGGGCGCGGCGGAGCACACGCAGCTCGTCCGCGCTGAACGCCATGCCGCCGCGGGATCCGTATGGCGTGGGCATGGGCCGACACTACGCGCTAATCGGACAATTTTCTCTTAGCGATCATCGCGGCGCGCCGGGCCCACCCCTACATGCGGGACACGTTCCGCTCGTACACCAGGCGCAGGCCGATCAGGGTCAGCCAGGGCTCGTGCGCGTCGATCTCCTTCGAGTCGGCGAGGACCATCGGCGCCAGGCCGCCGGTCGCGATCACCGTGACGTCGGAGGGGTCGCCCTTCGGCCCGACCAGTTCGCGCTTCATCCGGGCCACGACGCCGTCGACCTGGCCCACGTACCCGAAGACGATGCCCGACTGCATGGCCTCGACCGTGTTCTTGCCGATCACGCTGCGCGGGCGGGCCAGCTCGATCTTGCGGAGCATGGCGCCCTTGACGCCCAGGGCCTCCACCGAGATCTCGATGCCCGGGGCGATCGCGCCGCCCGCGTACTCGCCGCGGGTGGTGACCGCGTCGTACGTCGTCGCCGTGCCGAAGTCCACGACGATCGCCGGGCCGCCGTACAGCTCGACGGCCGCGACCGCGTTGACGATGCGGTCGGCGCCGACCTCCTTGGGGTTGTCCGTGAGGATCGGCACCCCCGTCTTGACGCCCGGCTCCACGAGGACCGCCGGCACGTCCCCGTAGTACCGGCGGGTCACCTCGCGCAGCTCGTGCAGCACCGAGGGGACCGTCGCACAGATGGCGATCCCCTCGATGCCGTCGCTCAGCTCGACGCCGAGCAGCGGGTGCATGCCCATGAGGCCCTGGAGCAGGACCGCCATCTCGTCGGCGGTCCTGCGCGGGTCCGTGGAGATCCGCCAGTGCTCGACGATCTCCTCACCGTCGAAGAGACCGAGCACCGTGTGCGTGTTGCCGACGTCGATGGTGAGCAGCATCAGGCGCGCACCTCACGCAGGTCCAGGCCGATGTCGAGGATCGGGGAGGAGTGCGTGAGGCCGCCGACCGCCAGGTAGTCGACGCCGGTCGCCGCGTAGGCCGCCGCGTTCTCCAGGGTCAGCCGGCCCGAGGACTCCAGGACGGCGCGGCCCGCGACGAGGGCGACGGCCTCCTCGGTCTCGATCGGGGTGAAGTTGTCGAGCAGGATCAGGTCGGCGCCCGCGTCCAGGACCTCGCGGACCTGGTGCATCGTGTCGACCTCGACCTCGATCGGTACCTCGGGGAACATCTCGCGGACGGCCTTGAAGGCCTCGGCGACGCCGCCGGCCGCCACCACGTGGTTGTCCTTCACCAGGGCGGCGTCGGACAGCGACATGCGGTGGTTGACGCCGCCGCCGCAGCGGACCGCGTACTTCTCCAGGGCGCGCAGGCCCGCCGTCGTCTTGCGGGTGTCGCGGACCTTCGCCTCCGTGCCCTCCAGGACGTCCGCCCACGCGCGCGTGGCGGTGGCGATGCCGGACAGACGGCACAGGATGTTCAGCGCGCTGCGCTCGCCGGTGAGCAGGTCGCGGGTGCGGGAGGTGACGCTCAGGAGCACCTGCCCGGCCTCGACGCGCTCGCCGTCCTCGACGTGCCGCTCGACCTCGAACTCGTCGGTGCAGACGATCGACAGAACGGCCTCGGCGACCCGCAGACCGGCCACGACACCGGCCTCGCGGGCGGTGAAGTCGGCGGTGGCGACGGCGTCCTCGGGGACGGTCGCCACGGTCGTGACGTCGACCCCGCCGTCGAGGTCCTCGGCAATCGCGAGGTGGGCGATGTCCTCGACCTGGACGGGGTCGAGACCGGCGTCGGCGAGCAGCTGCGCGAGGGCGGGGTCGAGCCCGCACTCGAACTCCTCGCCGCCGCCGCAGCCGCAGCCGTCGCCGCAGCCGCCGGCCTCGTCGGAGGAGACCGTGTTGATCTGGATGAGAGGGACGTCCACGGGCTCGGGACGGGCTTCCTCGGGCGTGCTCACTTACGGCTCCCTGGGGGCGTCGAGGGTGGGGGGAAAGTCGGCGGTGTCGGTGGTGCGGACGTCGAGGGTCCGCCCCGGGGTGAGACGGGCGACGAGGTGCCGGTGCCAGCGCGCGTCGTCCCGCTCGGGGTGGTCCTCGCGCCAGTGGCAGCCGCGGGTCTCCTCGCGGCGGTCCGCCGCCGCGACCAGGAGGCGGGCGACGGCGAGCAGGTTGGTGGTCTCCCAGGACTCGACGCCCGGCTCGGCGGACTTCCGGTCGCCGGCCTCGTCGCCTTCAGCGGCGGGCGGGAGGTGGAGGGCCTCCAGCTCCCGGGAGGCCGTACGCAGGCTCTCGGCGGACCTGAGCACTCCCGCGCCCAGGGTCATCGTGCGCTGGATACGGCGCCGGGCGCCGGGGTCGAGCAGCGGCAGGACCAGCGGGGCCGGGTGCTCCACCGGGACGGCGGGACCGCGGCCCGCCGCGCTCGCCAGGACGTCCTCGGCGATCCGCTCGGCGAAGACCAGGCCTTCCAGGAGCGAGTTCGAGGCGAGCCGGTTGGCGCCGTGGACGCCCGTGCAGGCGACCTCCCCGCACGCGTACAGGCCCGGCACGGTCGTCCGGCCGCGCAGGTCGGTGCGGACGCCGCCGGAGGCGTGGTGGGCGGCCGGGGAGACCGGGATCGGCTCGGTGACCGGGTCGATGCCGTGGGCGCGGCAGGCCGCCAGGATCGTCGGGAAGCGCTGCTCCCACATCTCGGCGCCGAAGTGCCGGGCGTCGAGGTACATGTGCTCGGCGCCCTGCTCCTGCATGCGGCGGATGATCGCCTTGGCGACGATGTCCCGGGGCGCCAGCTCGGCCAGCTCGTGCTGCCCGAGCATGAAGCGGACCCCGTCGGCGTCGACCAGGTGGGCGCCCTCGCCCCGTACCGCCTCGGAGACCAGCGGCTGCTGGCCCTCGGAGCCGGCCCCGAGGAACAGCACCGTCGGGTGGAACTGGACGAACTCCAGGTCGGAGACCTCGGCCCCGGCCCGCACCGCGAGCGCGACGCCGTCGCCGGTGGAGACGCCCGGGTTGGTGGTGGCGGAGAAGACCTGGCCCATGCCGCCGGTGGCGAGGACCACCGCGGGCGTGTGGACGGCGCCGACACCGTCGTGCTGCCCCTCGCCCATGACGTGCAGGGTCACGCCCGCCGTACGGCCCTCGGCGTCGGTGAGGAGGTCGAGGACGAGGGCGTGCTCGATGAAGCGGACGCCCCGGTCCCGTATCGCCTCGACCAGGGCGCGGGAGATCTCGGCACCCGTCGCGTCCCCGCCCGCGTGCGCGATCCGGCGGCGGTGGTGGCCGCCCTCCCGGGTCAGCGCGATCTCGCCGTCGGCGTTCTTGTCGAAGTCGGCGCCGGTCGCGATCAGGCGGCGGACGGCGTCGGGGCCCTCCGTCACCAGGGCCCGCACGGCCCGCTCGTCGCAGAGCCCGGCACCGGCGACGAGGGTGTCGTCGAGGTGCTGCTCGGGGGTGTCGCCCTCGCCGAGCGCGGCCGCGATGCCGCCCTGGGCCCAGCGGGTGGAACCCTCGTCGAGCCGGGCCTTGGTGACGACGACCGTACGCAGCCCGGCGGCGGTGCAGCGCAGGGCGGCGGTGAGCCCGGCGACCCCCGAGCCGACCACGACGACGTCGGCGTCGATGGCCCAGCCCGGCGCGGGTGCTTGCAGCCGTATTCCGGTCACTTGGCGGCTCCGAAGGTCAGGGGGATGTTGTCGATGAGCCGCGTGCTCCCCACGCGCGCGGCGACCGCGAGGACCGCCTCCCCCTCGTGACCGTCGGCGACCTCGGTGAAGTCGGCCGGGTCCACGAGGGCCAGGTAGTCGAGGGTGAGCGGCGGCTCGGCCTTCGCCGCCTCGTCCAGGACGGCACGGGCCGCGGCCCGCACGGCCCCGGCGGCGCCGCCCTCGGCGGCCTGCGCGACCGCGTGGGCGTCGGCGGCGGCCCGGGCCTCGCCGAGCCGCGACAGGGCCTCGGCGCGGTTCTCGGCCCGGCCCTGGGCGCCGGGCAGCGAGACGGCACGCGCGCGCAGCGCCTCCTGGGCGGCGAGCCGCTCCCGGCCGGCGAACAGCGCGCGGGACAGCGACAGGGCCGTCCGGCGCTCCCCCGCCGACAGGTAGCGGTTACGGCTGGACAGCGCGAGGCCGTCGGTCTCGCGCACGGTCTCCACGCCGACGATCTCGACGGGGAAGTTCAGATCGCGGACCATGCGGCGGATCAGGGCCAACTGCTGGGCGTCCTTCTGCCCGAAGAAGGCCAGGTCGGGCGACGTGAGGTGGAGCAGCTTGGCGACGACCGTCAGCATGCCGTCGAAGTGGCCGGGCCGGGAGGCGCCTTCGAGGCGCTCGCCCATCGGGCCCGCGGTGATCCGGACCTGCGGCTCGCCGCCCGGGTAGACCTCGTCGACGGAGGGCGCGAAGACGACGCTCGCGCCCGCGTCGAAGGCCAGCGCCAGGTCGGCGTCGAGGGTACGGGGGTAGCGGTCGAGGTCCTCGCCGGCGCCGAACTGGAGCGGGTTGACGAAGACGGTGACGACGACGAAGCCCTTGGCGTCCACGCGCTCGCGTGCGGCCCGGATGAGGGTGGCGTGGCCCTCGTGGAGGGCGCCCATGGTCATGACCACGGCGGTGCCGCCCGGCGTCGCCCAGTGGACGGCCGCGTGCTCCAGGTCCTCGACCGTGGGAACCAGCTCGGCCGGCTCGTGGCGTACGGACCGGCCGCCCTCGGCGCCCTCGGTGCTCTTGCGGGCGAACAGGGTCATCGGTCGTCTCCTTGCGGCCCGTCGGCGGGGTCTGCGGGGTGGGCGGCTCCGCCCGACGGCTCGGCCAGCACGCCAAGGAGGTCCTCGGCCAGCTCGGGCTTGAGCAGGCCGTGCGCGAGCGCCCGGTCGGCGGTCGTGCGGGCCATCGCCAGATAACCGGCGACGGTGGCGGGCGCGTGCTTGCGGAGCTCGGCGACGTGGGCGGCGACCGTGCCGGCGTCACCGCGCGCGACGGGCCCGGTGAGGGCCGCGTCCCCGGACCGCAGCGCGTTGTCCAGGGCGGCGCCCAGGAGCGGGCCCAGCATCCGGTCCGGGGCGGCGACCCCGGCCTTGTGGAGCAGCTCCATCGACTGGGCCACCAGGGTGACCAGGTGGTTCGCGCCGAGGGCCAGGGCCGCGTGGTAGAGCGGCCGGGCCTCCTCCGCGATCCACTCGGGCTCGCCGCCCATCTCGATCACCAGGGCTTCGGCGGCGAGCCTCAGCTCCTCGGGCGCGGTCACGCCGAAGGAGCAGCCGGCGAGCCGCTGCACGTCGACGGCGGTGCCGGTGAAGGTCATGGCGGGGTGCAGGGCGAGCGGCAGGGCACCGGCCCGGCGGGCGGGGTCCAGGACCCGCGCCCCGTACCGCCCGGAGGTGTGCACGAGCAGCTGGCCAGGACGTACGGCTCCGGTGTCGGCGAGGCCCTCGACCAGGCCCGGCAGCGCGTCGTCCGGCACGGTCAGCAGGACCAGGTCGGCGAGGGCGAGGACGCGGGCGGGCTCGACGACCGGGACGTCGGGCAGGAGCTCGGCGGCGCGGCGCCGGGAGGCCTCGGAGACCGCGGAGACGGCGACGGGGCGGTGCCCGGCGAGCCGGAGCGAGGCGGCGAGGGCGGGGCCCACCCGGCCGGCGCCGACGACTCCGACGGTGAGCCGGGCGGGTCGGTCCTCGGCCCGGGGCTCCGACGCTCTGGGCTCTGGCGCTGCTGGTGCGTTCACGGTGGGGACGGCCTTCCGTTCCAGTCCTCGGCGGGTACCGGACGATTTCTGGTCATGCTACGCCAGCGTTTCGACCTGCCTCCGTGGCTGTCCACAGGGTGTGGGCGATGATGTGATGATCGGCCCATGAATCCTGAGACTCCTGTGGACGAGACTTCCGTCGAGGCTCCTGCGGACGAGGAAGCGGCCCGGCTCCACCGGCTGAAGGTGTGGGGCGGCGCGGAGCGCACCCTGTGGGACACCTCGGTCGACGGCACGGCCGGCTCGCGGCTGCGTGAACTGGCCTCCTGGGCGGAGGCCGCGGGCCACGGCGAGGCCCCGATCGACACGTACGGGAACGGGCTCGTGGAGGAGCTGGAGCGGCGCGTCGCCGAGGAGCTCGGTCTCCCCGCCGCCGTCTTCTTCCCGACCGGCACCATGGCCCAGCAGGTGGCGCTGCGCTGCTGGGCCGGGCGCACCGGCAGCCCCGTCGTCGCCCTCCACCCGCTCGCCCACCCCGAGGTCCACGAGAACGGCGCGTTCGGGGCCGTCTCGGGGCTCCGCACGGTCCACCCGACCGGCGCGCCCCGGCTGCCGACCGCCGAGGAGGTACGGGACCACCCGGAGCCCTTCGGGACGCTGATGCTGGAGCTCCCGCTGCGGGACGCCGGCTTCGTGCTGCCGTCCTGGGAGGAGCTGACCGAGGTGGTGGAAGCGGCCCGGGAGCGGGACGCGGTGGTCCACTTCGACGGGGCCCGGCTGTGGGAGACCACGACGCACTTCGGCCGCGGGCTCGCGGAGATCGCGGGGCTCGCCGACAGCGTGTACGTCTCGTTCTACAAGTCCCTCGGCGGCCAGTCCGGGGCCGCGCTCGCCGGTCCCGAGGAGGTCATGGAGGAGGCCAGGGTCTGGCGGCACCGGTACGGCGGGATGGTCTTCCAGCAGTACCCGGCGGCGCTCTCCGCACTCCGGGGCCTGGACGTCGAGCTGCCCCGGCTGCCCTCGTACGTGGCGCACGCGCGCGTGGTGGCCGAAGCGCTCCGCGAGGCGCTCGCGGAGGCGGGCACCGGCTGGTCCCGGGTCCACCCGGAGACCCCGCACACCCACCAGTTCCAGGTCTGGCTGCCGTACGCCCCGGACGTCCTGACGGCGGCGGCCCTCGCCCAGACCGAGGACACCGGCACCGCGTTCTTCCGCCGCTGGTTCACCCCGGGCGCGGCCGCCCCGCCGGGAGTCTCCTTCACGGAGCTGACGGTGACGGGCCCCGGCCTGGAGTGGACGGCGAAGGACGTGAAGGAGGCGGTACGGGACTTCCTGGCACGCGTCGAGGGGTGAGGCGGCGGGCCCCGGACGGCGGGAGCCGACGTGGCGGGGCCTCGGGCCGCGAGCGGGCGGGAGCCGACGTGTCCGGGCCTCGGGCGGGGGGGGGGGGGGGGGGGGGGGGGGGGCGCCGCCTCCCCCCCGGCCCCCCCCCCCCCCCGGGCGGGGGGGGTGGGGGGCGGGGGGCGAGAGGAAAAGCCGAGAAAGTACAACGC
>NZ_JBVJWR010000026.1:31361-107574 GCF_055602235.1 Streptomyces sp. NPDC037410
CGGGGGGGGGGGGGGGGGGGGGGGGGGGGGGGGGGGGGGGGGGGGGGGGGGGGGTTGGGGGGAGGGGGGGGGGGGGGGGGGGGGGGCGGGGGGGGGGGGGGGGGGGGGGGGGGGGCCGCTTTCCCCCCCCCCCCCCGCGGCCCGAATCCCTCAGCCGGTGCGGCGCGGCCGTCGGCGCAGGGCCGCGCGGACGGCCCGCAGCACGGCCACGTCGTGGGTGCCGGGCGCCGGTGGCATCGGTTCGGCAAGCCGGGCGGCGCGATACGTGTCGAAGAGGTACTGGTGCAGCGCGTTCATGACCTCACCGTGCGCCGCGCCGCCACGGCCCCGCCCCCGGATTGACCACCCCCGTCAATCCGGGGCCCGCCGATTGACGGGGACCGTCAAACGGGACGACAGCTCCCCCGCCGCACCCCGCACCATGGACGGGTGAGCGTGACCATCGACATCACCGGACTGCCGCACGAGCGGATCACCTTCTGCCCCTCGCCGCTGGCCGAGCTGGGCGCCGCCCTGCACGCCCTCGCCGAGCCCACGCACCACCCCCGGCTGCACGCCTGGACCACCACGACCGCCGCCGCGCTCAAGCCGGAGCTCGCGGACCGCCTGCACGAGGCCGACTTCATGTGGCGCTCGACCCGCTCCGACATCCTGCTGCCCGCCCGGCCCCGCGAGACCCTCGCCGAGGAGCTGGACGACCTCGACCGCATGGACGACGAGAAGTACGTGGCCTCGGCCCTGGAGATCTCCTGCGCCAGCCACTACACGCACGGCGCCCCCTCCCCGCTCGTCGACGAGCGGATGCGGCGCCGCGCCCTCGACCTGGCCGCCGCGCGCGGCCCGCGCCAGGCCGCCTTCGCCGAGCGGATGCTCGCGGACCCGCCCGGCACGCGCGCGTGGGTCCGGCGGCTCCTGGAGGACTGCGACGCGGCCTTCTTCGCCGACACCTGGCACCGCGTCCGGATCCAGCTCGCCGCCGACGCCCGCCACAAGACCGAGCTGATGCGCCGCAAGGGCCTGGCCGAGGCCGTCACCGACGCCTCCGCCGCGATGGTCCTGGAGGAGGACGAGGCCGGCACCCGGATCGTCGTGGACAAGCTGATCCACGGCCGCACCAGCGCCGAGGACTCGGGCGTGACGTTCCTGCCGACGGCCTTCGGCTGGCCGCACCTCTTCGCGCTGCACGCGCCCGGCTGGCAGCCGGTGGTCCAGTACCCCGTGCCCGCCCGCGACCTCGGCGGCGGCGCCCCCGTAGAGGCCGTCAAGCTGCGCCTGGAGGCGGTCGCGCACCCGATGCGGATGCGCATGTGCCGCAGCCTCGCCCGGGGCGCGTACACGACGAGCGAGCTGGCCGACGCGTACGGCATCACCGCCCCCGAGGTCTCCCGCCACCTCGCGGTCATGAAGAAGGCCGGGCTGACCACCACGCAGCGCCGCGGCCGGTACGTGCTCCACCAGCTCGACGTCTCCGTCATCGCCCGGCTCGGCAGCGACTTCCTGGAGTCGGTGCTGCGGTAGGGCCCCTAGAGCCCGCCGCCGCCCGCCCTGACCAGGCCCGTCTCGTACGCCAGGACCACGACCTGGACCCGGTCGCGCAGGCCCAGCTTGGTCAGGATGCGGCCCACGTGCGTCTTCACCGTCGCCTCCGACAGGACGAGCCGCGCCGCGATCTCGCCGTTCGACAGGCCCTGCGCGACCAGCATCATCACCTCGCGCTCCCGGTCCGTCAGCCGCTCCAGGCCCTTGTGCTCGGGCTCCCTGCCCGAGGACGGCAGCATCGGCGAGAAGCGGTCCAGGAGCCGGCGGGTGGTCGAGGGCGCCACCACCGCGTCACCGCTGTGCACCGAGCGGATCGCGCCCAGCAGCTCCGCCGGCGGCACGTCCTTCAGCATGAAGCCGCTCGCGCCCGCCTTCAGGCCCGAGAAGGCGTACTCGTCGAGGTCGAAGGTCGTCAGGATCAGCACCTTCGGCGCCCCCGGCTCCGCGCAGATCCGCCGGGTCGTCTCCACCCCGTCCAGCTTCGGCATGCGCACGTCCATCAGGACGACGTCGACCGCCGTGGAGCGCAGCACCTCCAGGGCCTCGACGCCGTCGCCGGCCTCCGCCACGACCTCCATGTCCGGCTGGGCGGCGAGCACCATGCGGAAACCGGTCCGCAGCAGCACCTGGTCGTCGACGAGCATCACGCGGATGGACATCAGGTCAGTTCCTTAGGGGTCGTCAGTGAGCGGGCTTGAGGGGGAGCAGGGCGCTGATCCGGAAACCGCCGCCCGGACGCGGGCCCGCGTCCAGGGTGCCGCCGACCATGCCGACCCGCTCCCGCATGCCGATCAGACCGTGGCCCCGGCCGTCGGCGCCGCCGTCCTCGTACATCTCCTGCGGAGCGCCCCGGCCGTCGTCCTCCACGAGCAGGCCGAGACCGTCGTCGAAGTAGACGAGGCGGACGCTGGCGCCGACGTCGGGACCGCCGTGCTTGCGCGTGTTCGTGAGGGCCTCCTGCACGATCCGGTACGCGGTGAGCTCGACGCCGCTGGGCAGCGGGCGCGGGCTCCCCTCGATCGCGAAGTCGACGGTGAGGCCGGCGCCCCGGACCTGCTCCACGAGGTCCTCGATCTGCCCGACGTCGGGCTGGGGCACGTACTCCCCGGCCTCCTGGTGCTCGCCGGTGCGCAGGATCCCGAGGAGCCGGCGCATCTCGGCGAGCGCCTGCCGGCCCGTGGTGGAGATCGTCTCCAGGGCCTGCTTGGCGGTCTCCGGGGAGGAGTCCATGACATAGGCGGCGCCGTCGGCCTGGACCACCATCACCGACACGTTGTGCGCGACGACGTCGTGCAGCTCGCGGGCGATCCGGGCCCGCTCGGCGGCGACCGCTACCTTCGCCTGGGCCTCGCGCTCCTGCTCCAGGCGGGAGGCCCGCTCCTCCAGCTGCGCGAAGTACGCCCGGCGGGTTCTGAGCGAGTCGCCGAGGACCCAGGCCAGGGCGAACGGCACGGTCATGATGATCGTGAAGAAGACCTTCGCCGCGTCCGAGCCCGGGGCCTCCATGGGCCATCTGATCTGCGAGAGCGTGGAGGCGCTCAGTCCGCCGATGAGCGCGAGCCGGGACGCCCAGCGGGGTCCGTCGTGCGCCGCGACGGTGAAGATGATCACGAGCATCGCGAAGTCGGCCAGGAACGGCATCAGGCCGAAGGCGAGCTGGGCGACGCCCAGCGCGACCGCGAGCAGCAGCATCCTCTCGGGGGCCCGCCTGCGCAGGGCCACGACCAGGGAGAACAGCGCGGCGACCGCGCCGTACGCGACGGGACTGTCCACCGCCGGGAGGGTCGTCCCCACCCACAGCAGGGAGAACCCGAGGAGGACGACGGCCCAGAAGGTGTCGACGCCCGTCGGGTGTCTGCGGATGAAGTCGTAGAGGCGCTGCACGTCACCCAGAGTAGGGAAAGCCGGCAGGTGCCGGGATCAACCGTGGGGCCGATCCTTGGCGCGGGACCCGTACTCCCCGAGGTGGAGACTGGGGCACGTGACGGACGAGACGTGTCAGGGGCAGGAGTGGCAGGGGTGGCGCGAGGCCACGGAACGGGCGCTGTACGGCCCCGGGGGCTTCTATCTGCGCCCCGAGGGCCCGGCGGGGCACTTCCGCACCTCGGTGCACGCCTCCCCGCTCTTCGCGGGAGCCGTGGCCCGGCTGCTCGCCGAGGTCGCCGGGGAGCTGGGGACGGACGAGGTCGACCTGGTGGACGTGGGCGCGGGCCGCGGTGAGCTGCTGACCTCGGTGCTCGCGGCGGTCGGGGCCTCGCTCACGGTGCGGGCGGTCGCGGTCGAGCGCGCCGCCCGCCCGGCCGGGCTCGACCCACGGGTGGAGTGGACGGACCGGGTGCCGCGGGGCGTGCGCGGGCTGCTCTTCGCGAACGAGTGGCTCGACAACGTGCCGGTCGACGTCGCCGAGGCGGACGCGGACGGCACGGTCCGGTACGTGGAGGTCGCGCAGGACGGCACCGAACGGCTCGGCGCCCCCGTCACCGGCCCGGGCGCCGCCTGGCTGGACCGCTGGTGGCCGCTGCGGGAACCGGGCGCGCGGGCCGAGATCGGGCGGCCGCGCGACGAGGCCTGGGCGGCGGCGGTCGCCTCCCTGGCGGCGGGCCGGGCGGTGGCCGTGGACTACGCGCACGTACGGGCCACCCGGCCGCCCTTCGGAACCCTGACCGGCTTCCGGGACGGCCGCGAGGTCCCGCCGGTCCCGGACGGAAGCTGCGACGTGACGTCCCATGTGGCGCTGGACGCGTGCGGGGGCGCGGGCGCGTACGAGTTGGTCACGCAGCGGGAGGCGCTGGGGCGGCTCGGGGTGTCCGGGGAGCGGCCGCCGCTCGCGCTCGCCTCGACGGACCCCGCCGGGTACGTCCGGGCGCTCGCCTCCGCGGGCGAGGCCGCCGAGCTGACGGCGCGGGGCGGGCTGGGCGACTTCCTGTGGCTGACCCGAAGGGTCCCGGCCGCGGGGTGACCCGCCCAGGGGATACTGGCCGCATGACGGAGACGACGGTCGGAATCGGCGGCGCGGCGGAGAGCACCGACATGGTGCTGAACATCGGACCGCAGCATCCCTCGACCCACGGCGTGCTCCGGCTCCGGCTCGTGCTCGACGGCGAGGTCGTCCGGCACGCCGAGCCGGTGATCGGCTACATGCACCGGGGCGCCGAGAAGCTCTTCGAGGCGCGGGACTACCGGCAGATCATCATGCTGGCCAACCGCCACGACTGGCTGTCCGCGTTCTCCAACGAGCTCGGGGTCGTCATGGCCGTCGAGCGGATGCTCGGCATGGAGGTCCCGGAGCGGGCCGTGTGGACGCGGACGCTGCTCGCCGAGCTGAACCGGGTGCTCAACCACCTGATGTTCCTCGGCTCGTACCCGCTCGAACTGGGCGGCATCACGCCCGTCTTCCACGCCTTCCGGGAGCGCGAGGAGCTCCAGGCGGTGATGGAGGAGGTCTCCGGCGGCCGGATGCACTACATGTTCAACCGGGTCGGCGGCCTCAAGGAGGACCTGCCGGCGGGCTGGCTGGGGCGGGCGCGGCAGGCCGTCGCGGACGTGCGGTCGCGGATGGACGTGTACGACCGTCTCGTCCTCGGCAACGAGATCTTCCGGGGCCGTACGCGCGGGGTCGGCGTCCTCGCCCCGGAGACCGTCCACGCGTACGGGGTGTCCGGGCCCATCGCCCGCGCCTCGGGCGTCGACTTCGACCTGCGGCGTGACGAGCCGTACCTCGCGTACGGGGAGCTCCAGGACACGTTGAAGGTCGCCGTGCGGCAGGAGGGCGACTGCCTGGCCCGGTTCGAGTGCCTCCTCGACCAGACGCACAACTCCCTGGACCTGGCGGACGCCTGCCTGGACCGGATGGCCGAGCTGCCGCAGGGCCCCATCAACCAGCGGCTGCCGAAGGTGCTCAAGGCGCCGGAGGGCCACACGTACGCCTGGACCGAGAACCCGCTCGGCGTCAACGGCTACTACCTGGTGTCCAAGGGCGAGAAGACCCCGTACCGGCTGAAGCTGCGCTCGGCGTCCTTCAACAACATCCAGGCCCTGGTGGAACTGCTCCCGGGAACCCTGGTCGCGGACATGGTGGCGATCCTGGGCTCGCTGTTCTTCGTGGTGGGCGACATCGACAAGTAGCCGCCCACCCGGGCCGGGGGCCGTCAGGAACTGACCGCGCCCCTGAGTTCGGCGACGTCGAGCTGTTCCGTCTCGTCGTGGGCCGTCAGGTCGATGACCTGGCCGATCGTGCGGGGGGCCGCCGGGACCGGGGTGAGGAGGGGGGCGCCGGAGGCGAGGACCTCCTCGCCCACGACGTCGGCGAGGTCGCTGTTCTGCACGGCCTCGATCGCGGCCGCCGCCTTCTGCGTACCGAAGAAGTCGAAGCCGCCCTCGGGGCGCGGGACGGGCCTGCGGGCGGCGTACGGGACGACCGCGGAGGCGACCGGGACGGCCGGCAGGGCGGTGGACGGGGTGGAGGCGGCCGGGCGGGTGTGCTGCTCGGTTCCGGCGGCCGCCGCGTGCTTCCCCTGCGGCTCCTCCGTGTCCCGGGCGCGCTCGGCGAGGTCGCGGGCGCGGGCGGCCTCGGCGGTGCGGCGGGCCTGCTGGGCCGCGGCGTTGCGCGGGAGGTCGCGCAGGGCCTGGGCGGCGCGGCGGAAGGCCTCCGGGGTGGGCGTGGATCCGGCGGCGGGCAGCGCCTTGGCGTCGGGTGCGGCGGCGCTGGTCTCCAGGGCGAGGACGCGGCGGCCCTCCAGGGCGCTGGCGCGCTCGGTCTCGGCGGTGGCGTACCGGCGGAGCAGGTCGGCGTGCTCGCCGCGCAGTCCGGCGAGCTCCACGCGCTTGGCGCGGAGCTTGGCGTCGAGCCGGGAGCGCAGCGTGCGGGACTCCTCCAGGTCGGCCTCCAGCTCGGCGGTCCGCTCCTCGGCCTTCCAGACCTCGGCGGCGCGCGCACGGTCGAGTTCGGCGACCTTGAGGCCGGCGCTCCGGTCCCAACTGCGCATGAGGACGGCACCGGTGACGGCGGCGGCGGCCGCCGCGGCCGCGAGCAGCCGCGCGATCACCGGGTCGCCGGGCAGCCAGGCGGCCGCGGCGCACACGACCGCGGCGCCGGCGACCGCGGACGGTGGCAGCAGCTTGTGCAGAGGCGGGGAATGGCGGTGGCGTCCACGTGGCATGGCCTGAAATTTACCGTGCGTAGGCGTCATGTGGGGCGTCGGCCCGGCAATCTCTTGGCCACTTCTCGCCACCAGAAGTGGATATCGACGGTTCCGGTTCCGTTTCGGGCCGACTCCCCTCCCCCACCGCCTACTTCTTGAGCAGCCCCTTCGTCTCCAGATACTCCTTGGCGACGTCCTCCGGCTTCGCCCGCTCGGCGTCCACCTTGCGGTTGAGTTCGGCGAGATCCGCTGTGGTGAGCACCTTGGTGATCTTGTCGAGGGCGGCGGCTATCTCCGGAGCGCCGGCGTCCTCGGCGTTGACCACGGGAAGGACGTTGTCGGCGTTCTGCAGCTTCTTGTCATCGGTGAGGAAGACGAGGCCGTAGCCGTCGACGGTGGCGTCCGTGGTGGTCGTCAGGACCAGCTGGTCCACCCCGTCCTTGACGGCCTGCTTGGCCTGCGGCGTACCGACGCCCTTGGGGTCGATCCCGGACACGTCGATCCCGTACGTCTTCTTCAGACCGGGCGCGCAGAAGGGGCGCACCGCGCATTCGTCACCGGCCGCGATCTTCACCTTCAGCTTCGCGCGGCCGAGATCGGAAAGCGTCGTCAGCTTGTTCTTCGCGGCGAATTCCTTCGTCACCGCGAACGCGTTCTGATCGACGGCCGCTCCGGCCGCGAGGACCTTCAGACCGCGCGGTTCGGCGAGCTTCCGCAGGGCGTCGACGGTGGCCGTCACGTCACCCGAGGCGACCGGCTTGTCCTCGGGCGCCTTCGGGCCGTTCACCTTCGCGTTGAGGAATTCCGCGACGGTCGCCGCGTATTCCGGGACGACGTCGATCTCGCCTTTCTCCAGCGAGGGTTCGTACAGTTCGCGATTCTTCACGGTGGTGATCGACACCGAGTAGCCCTCGGCCCTCAGCGACTGCGCGTACAGCTCGGCGAGGACCTTGGCCTCCGTGAAGGCGGCCGCGCCGACCACCAGCGAGCCCTTCTTCCCCGCGGCGGAACCGCCCGAGTCCTTCTTCTTGCCCTCCTCCAGGCTGTCGCCGCCGCACGCGGCGAGAGCGACGGTCAGCGCCGCCGTCCCCAGCAGCGCGCCCGCGATACGCGAGACCCTGTTCACGAGATCACCCATCCCAGTCAGCGTTCGGTCTTTCGTCTGTCACGTGTCAAGAGGCGGTCCGCGCCCGCCAGGACGCCCTCCACCAGGAGCGCGAGCGCCGCCACGAGCACGGCGCCCGCGACCACTCGCGCGGTGTCGTACGTGGCGAAGCCGGCCGTGATGATCCGGCCCAGGCCGCCCTGGCCGACCATCGCGGCGACCGTCGCCGTGGCGACGACCTGCACGGCGGCCGAGCGGACCCCGGTCATCACCACGGGCCGGGCCAGCGGGAGTTCCACCCGCAGAAAGAGCTGGCCGCCCGTCATCCCCATGCCCCGCGCCGCCCGCACCGCCGCCCGGTCGACCTCCCGCACCCCCACGTACGCGTTGGTGAGGAGCGGGGGTATCGCGAACAGCACCAGGGCCACCACGGTCGGCACATAGCCGGCGTTCCGCAGGGGGGACACCATGAACAGCGCGAGGACCGCGAAGACGGGGATCGCCCGCCCCACGTTCGACACGTTCACGGCGAGCGTCCCGCCGCGGCCGAGGTGGCCGAGCCACAGACCGAGCGGCAGCGCGAGCGCCGCGGCGATCAGCAGCGCCGCCCCGCTCACGTACACGTGCTCGGCGAGCCGCCGCCCGATGCCGTCCTCCCCCGTCCAGTGCGCGCCGGTGGCGAGCCAGCCCCAGGCGTCCGTCACGATGCCCATGTCACCCGCCTCCCGGCGCGGTCCGTATCCGGGTCCAGGGCGTGAGCAGCCGCTGGAGGCCCAGGAGCAGCAGGTCGGCGGTGACGGCGAGCAGCACGCACAGCACCGAGGCGGCGAGCATCTGCGCCTTGAAGAAGGTCGGCAGCGCGTCGTCGATGAGGTTGCCCAGGCCGCCGCGGCCGACGACCGAGCCGACCGTCGTCAGGGCGATCGTGGAGACCGTCGCCATCCGTATGCCCGCCATCAGCACCGGCAGCGCCAGCGGGAGTTCGACCTGCCAGAGCATCCGCAGCGAGCCGTACCCCATGCCCCGGGCGGCCTCCCGCGTCTCGGCCGGCACGGCCGCGAGCCCCGCCAGGGTGTTGCGCACGAGGATCGTCAGCGCGTACAGCACGAGGCCGGTGACGACGAGCGCCGCCGACAGGCCGAAGAACGGCAGCAGCAGCGAGAACATCGCGAGCGACGGCACCGTGTAGAGCAGGGTGGTCAGTCCGAGGACCGGGCCGGCGAAGCGGGGCCGGGCGCGGACGAGCAGCGCGAGGGGCACCGCGACGGCGAGCGCGATCAGCACGGACGCGACCGTGATTCCCACATGCTGGAACAGCGCGTCCGTCAACTCCCCGCTGCGCGTGCGCAGATACTCACCGCAGATCCAGTCGTTCGTGACCAGACAGTTCGGTGCGCTCATCGTCCCTCCCCCCGGGTCGCCCGCCCTTCCGAACGCTTGTGTGACGACCCTAACCCCCGCCACTGACAATCCCAGAGATCCGCCACCATGCGGCAACACGCCCTTCACACAAGCCCGTCGGCCAGGGGCCAGAATGGGGAACCATGATCCGGTTCGAGCACGTGACCAAGCGGTACGACGACGGCACCACGGCCGTGGACGGCCTCTCCTTCGAGGTCGCCGAGGGCGAGCTCGTCACCCTGGTCGGCCCGTCGGGCTGCGGCAAGACGACCACGATGATGATGGTGAACCGGCTCGTCGAGCCGACCTCGGGCCGCGTCCTCGTCGACGGCCGGGACGTCGCCGGCGTCGACCCGGTCGCCCTGCGCCGCAAGATCGGCTACGTCATCCAGCAGGTCGGGCTCTTCCCCCACCGCACGGTCCTCGACAACACCGCGACCGTCCCCGCCCTCCTCGGCTGGAAGAAGGCCGCCGCACGCGCGCGTGCCGCCGAACTCCTCGACCTCGTCGGCCTCGACCCGGCCGTGTACGGCTCCCGCTACCCCGCGCAGCTCTCCGGCGGCCAGCGCCAACGCGTCGGCGTCGCCCGCGCGCTCGCCGCCGACCCGCCCGTCCTCCTCATGGACGAGCCCTTCGGCGCCGTCGACCCGGTCGTCCGCGAGCGCCTCCAGAACGAGTTCCTCGCGCTCCAGGCCACCGTCCGCAAGACCGTCCTCCTCGTCACCCACGACATCGAGGAGGCCGTCCGCATGGGCGACCGCATGGCCGTCTACGGGCAGGGCCGCATCGAGCAGTTCGACACCCCCGCCACCGTCCTCGGCTCCCCCGCCACCCCGTACGTCGCGGACTTCGTCGGCAACGACCGCGGCCTCAAGCGCCTCGCGGTCACCCCCGTCGCCGAGGCCGACCTCGACTCCTGGACGGAAAGCACCGAGGCGACCACGGACGGCGCCCCCGTCACCGTCCCCCTCGGGACCTCCCTCAAGGACGCCCTCGCCGTACTCCTCCAGCACGACACCGGCCGCCTCACCGTCACCGGCAACGACGGCCGACCCCTCGGCGTCCTCACCCCGGCCGGCGTCCACCGGGCCCTGCGCCGGGCCTCGGCGCCCGCGGACCGACGCGAATTGTCAGACACGCCCTAGTTCGCGCTGAGCCTTCCGCCCATCCAGATCAGGCCCGGCGCCAGCTCGCGGTTCCACGTGTTGAAGTTGTGACCGCCGCTGTCGAGGATGATCGACGAGACCGTCGCCGGGCTCTTCACCTTCTTGATGAACTGCCGCGTCCCCTTCAGGTTGCTCTCGCCCCGCTTCGACGAGGTCACCAGGAACGACGTCTCCCCCCGCGGCCCGTGATCCAGGCTCCACAGCAGGTCGCCCCGCTTGCGCAGCGCGTCGTCCCCGCGGAACAGATCCCCGGTCGTGACGTCCTCCGCCGCCCGGTAGTACGCGGAGAAACCCGCCCCCGCCGTGAACCGGTCCGGGTGGTGGAGCGCCATCTTCAGGGCGCAGTAGCCGCCCGTCGAGTTCCCCATGAACCCCCAGTTCCGCGCCCTCTTCCCCACCCGGTACCGCTCCGAGACCGCCTTCGGCAGGTCCTGGGCGAAGAAGGTCTCCGTCTGCGGGCCGCCGGGAACGTCCACGCACTCGGTGTCCCTCGGCGGCGCCACCGTCGGGCGCAGCATCACCAGGATCATCGGCTGCATCCGCCCCGCCTTCGCCTGGAGGTACGCAGCCTTCGGATAGTTGAGCCCCTTGATCAGGTTCTCCGCCGTCCCCGGATACCCGGTGAGCACCACGGAGGCCGGAAACGTCCGCTTGGCGTACTGCGGCTGGAAGTACTCCGGAGGCAGATACACATAGGCCGGCGAGACGATCCCCGAGCGGTCGCCCGCCACCATGACCTTCTGGATCTGCCCCCCGACCGAGGGACGGCCGCCGCCCGGCACGTCCAGCGTCTGCGTCGCCAGCACCCGCAGGTGCTTCGAGCCGGCCGCGTGGTCGACGACCACGCCCAGGTCCTGCTCCTGCCCGAACAGATCGGCCCAGGAGCCGTAGAAGAGGAACGACCGGTTCGCCGCGAGCCCGACCGCCGCGAACAGCGTCACCTGGGTCACGAGCAGCAGCCCCACCCGGCCCACCACCGGCCGCCAGCCGCGCCGCGCGAGCTTCGGCCACAGCCAGACCGTGGCCAGGAACAGCACCACGGCCAGCACCACGGCCGACGCGAGGACTTTGTTACTGGTGAGACCCATGGGACGACCGAGCCTTCTTTCCGAGATTTTCCCGTGTCTGAATGAACCCGACCCCGCACGCCCTCGTCATAGAAGGCGCACCAGCCGGGACGGCCCCACCGAACGAGCCGCAGGGCCCGACCGGAGTCAAAGACCCTGCGCAGGACCACGGGAAGTACGGGAAGCCATGTCTGTCACGGTAGATGGGGACAAATCGGGATCGGTTCCGATTCGGGTGCGGCAGATTCTCCGCGGCCCCCGCCCCGAGAAGGTCCCGACCTACATCGGCACGGCCTGCACCGCCATCGGCCTCATCGACATCGCCGCCGGGGTCTTCCCCCGCTTCCGGGCCAGCCGCATGCACCACGCGGCCGAAGTCCTCCCCGGCACCCTCGGCCCCCTCTCCGCCGCCCTCTCCCTGAGCGCCGGCGTCCTCCTCCTGCTCCTCGCCCACGGACTCAAGCGGCACAAGCGCCGCGCCTGGCGCGCCGCCGTCGTCCTCCTCCCCCTCGGCGCCGCCGCCCAGTTCGCCTGGCGCCACTCCGTCCTCGGCGCCCTCCTCTCCCTGGCGCTCCTCACCCCCCTCGTACGCCACCGAAGCGAGTTCAACGCCCTCCCCGACCCCCGCAGCCGCTGGCGGGCCCTCGCCAACTTCGTCCTCATGGGCGCCGGATCCATCGCCCTCGGCCTCGTCATCGTCAGCGCCCACCCCCGACGCATCATCGGCAGCCCCAGCCTCGCCGACCGCCTCGAACACGTCCTCTACGGACTCCTCGGCATCGAAGGCCCCGTCGCCTACACCAAGGGCGTCGACTGGACCGTCGGCTACTCCCTCGGCGCCCTCGGCATGCTCACCGCCCTCACCACCATCTACCTCGCCTTCCGCCCCGAGCACCCCGCCGCCCGCCTCACCGACGAGGACGAGACCCGCCTCCGCGCCCTCCTCGACCAGCACGGCGGCCGCGACTCCCTCGGCCACTTCGCCCTCCGCCGCGACAAGGGCGTCGTCTTCTCCCCCAGCGGCAAGGCAGCCGTCTGCTACCGCGTCGTCTCCGGCGTCATGCTCGCCAGCGGCGACCCCATCGGCGACGTCGAAGCCTGGCCCGGCGCCATCGAACGCTTCATGGACGAAGCCAAGGCCCACTCCTGGACCCCCGCCGTCATGGGCTGCTCCGAGACCGGCGGCCAGGTCTGGACCCGCGAGACCGGCCTCGACGCCCTCGAACTCGGCGACGAGGCGGTCGTCGACGTCGCCGACTTCTCCCTCACCGGCCGCGCCATGCGCAACGTCCGCCAGATGGTCAAACGCATCGAACGCAACGGCTACACCACCCGCGTCCGCCGCGTCCGCGACCTCGACGACGAAGAACTCGAACGCGTCCGCCGCGCCGCCGCCGACTGGCGCGGCACCGACACCGAACGCGGCTTCTCCATGGCCCTCGGCCGCATCGGCGCCCCCGGCGACGGAGACGCCGTCATAGCGACCGCCCACAAGACCGACGACACCGACGATCCGCACTCCCCCTACGGGGACCTCAAGGCGGTCATCCACTTCGTCCCCTGGGGCCCCGACGGCATGTCCCTCGAACTCATGCGCCGCGACCGCACCGCCGACCCCGGCATGAACGAACTCCTCATCGTCGCCGCCCTCCAGGCCTCCCCCGACCTCGGCATCACCCGCGTGTCCCTCAACTTCGCCATGTTCCGCGCCGCCCTCGCCCGCGGCGAGAAGATCGGCGCCGGCCCCGTCCTGCGCATCTGGCGCGGACTCCTCGTCTTCCTCTCCCGCTGGTTCCAGATCGAGTCGCTCTACAAGTTCAACGCCAAGTTCCGGCCACGCTGGGAACCCCGCTTCGTCGTCTACCGCAAGAGCGGCGACCTCCCCCGCATCGGCTTCGCCGCCATGCAGGCCGAAGGCTTCGTGAACCTCTCCCTGCCCCGCCCCTTCACCCGCAGGCGCCCCGCACCCACACCCCGCCCCTGCGCCCACATCGTCCCCGCCCAGACCGGAGACCACGAGGTCCGCGCGGCCTGATCTCGCCCCTGGGCCCTACGCTGGACACATGAGTAAGACGATCGACCGGGGCACGGCGCTCGGCCTGCCGGAGTGGGACCGCTGCGCGGTCATGGGCGTGGTCAACGTGACCCCCGACTCCTTCTCCGACGGCGGCCGCTGGTTCGACACCACGGCCGCCGTCAAACACGGCCTCACCCTGGCCGCCGAGGGCGCCGACCTCATCGACGTCGGCGGCGAATCCACCCGCCCCGGCGCCACCCGCGTCGACGAGGACGAAGAACTCCGCCGCGTCATCCCCGTCGTCCGCGGCCTCGCCGCCGAAGGCGTCACCGTCTCCGTCGACACCATGCGCGCCAGCGTCGCCGCCCGCGCCGTCGACGCCGGCGCCATCCTCGTCAACGACGTCAGCGGCGGCCTCGCCGACCCCGCCATGATCCCCACCGTCGCCGCCACCGAAGCCCCCTTCGTCGTCATGCACTGGCGCGGCTTCAGCGACAACATGAACAGCCTCGCCGTCTACGACGACGTCGTCGGCGAAGTCCTCACCGAACTCCGCACCCGCATGGAAGCCGTCGTCGACGGCGGCATCGCCCCCGAGCGGATCGTCATCGACCCCGGCCTCGGCTTCGCCAAACTCGCCCCCCACGACCTCGCCCTCGTCGCCCACCTCCCCGAGCTCCGCGCCCTCGGCCGCCCCCTCCTCGTCGCCGCCTCCCGCAAACGGTTCCTCGGCCACGTCCTCACCCGCGAAGGCGCCACCCCGCCCCCCGCCCGCGAACGCGACGCCGCCACCGCCGCCGTCTCCGCCATCGCCGCCCACACCGGCGCCTGGGCCGTCCGCGTCCACGAGGTACGGGCCACCGCCGACGCCGTACGCGTCGCCAGGGCCGTCGAAGGAGCCGCGTGAGCCCCACGGACCGCGCCACCGACGAAGCAGCCGTCGAAGCCGCCAACACCGCCTTCTACGAGGCCATGGAGACCGGCGACTTCGAACGCCTCACCGCCCTCTGGCTCGACGACGGAGCCACCCCCATCACCTGCGTCCACCCCGGCTGGCCCGTCCTCACCGGCCGCGGCGAGGTGCTCCGCTCGTACGCCCTGATCATGGCGAACACCGACTACATCCAGTTCTTCCTCACCGACCTGCGGATCTCCCTCGCCGGCGACACCGCCCTCGTCACCTGCACCGAGAACATCCTCAGCGGCGGCCCCGCCGAGGACGGCGCCGAGCTCGGCCCCCTCGTCGGCCAGCTCGTCGTCGCCACCAATGTGTTCCGCCGCACACCCGGAGGCTGGCGCATCTGGTCCCACCACGCCTCCCCCGTCCTCGGCGAGACCGAGGAGACAAGCGGCCCCGAAGACGGCCCCGAACCTTCGGAACCACCCGCCTGACCCGCCCCCGGCCCCCCAAGAGCAAGCGCTGTCGGTCCCCGCAGGTAGATTCGAAGTGGACACCCGGCCGTCCGCAACCGGCTGCGTGGCCACCCGAACTACGACATCAGGAGTGATTCGCGTGGATCGTGTCGCGCTGCGCGGCCTCAAGGCCCGAGGCCACCACGGCGTCTTCCCCAAGGAGCGCGAGGAGGGCCAGACCTTCATCGTGGACCTGGTCCTCGGCCTGGACACCCGCCCGGCGGCCGCCGAGGACGACCTGACGAAGACCGTCCACTACGGAATCGTCGCCGAAGAGGTCGTCGACGTCGTCCAGGGCGAGCCCGTCGACCTCATCGAAACCCTCGCCGAGCGCATCGCCCAGCAATGCCTCAGCCACGCCGGGGTACAAGAAGTGGAGGTCGTCGTCCACAAGCCGGACGCACCCATCACCGTGCCCTTCGACGACGTGACCATCACGATCACCCGGAGCCGACGATGAAGCCGACGCAGAGCGACCCCACCGTCCAGCCCGTGCCGGCCTCCGTCGTCGCGACCGTCGACGCCGCCGACACCACCCTCTCCAACCCCCGCTGGGCCGTCCTCGCCCTCGGCGCCAACCTCGGCAACCGCCTGGAGAACCTCCAGGGCGCCATCGACGCCCTCGGCGACACGCCCGGCCTCCGGGTCAAGGCCGTCTCCCCCGTCTACGAGACGGCCCCCTGGGGCGTCGAACCCGGCACCCAGCCCTCGTACCTCAACGCCGTGGCACTCGTACGGACCACCCTGCCGCCCTCCTCCCTCCTGGAGCGCGCCCACGCCGTCGAGGAGGCCTTCCACCGCGTCCGCGAGGAGCGCTGGGGCGCCCGCACCATCGACGTCGACATCGTGGCGTACGCGGACGTCGTCTCCGACGACCCCGTCCTCACCCTCCCGCACCCCCGCGCCCACCAGCGCGCCTTCGTCCTCGCCCCCTGGCACGACGTCGACCCCGACGCCCAGCTCCCCGGCCACGGCCCGGTCGCCGACCTCCTCGCCGCCCTCGGCGACGAAGGCGTCACCCCCCGGGCCGACCTGGAACTCCGTCTCCCCGAGTAGTCGTTACGCTCGGGTAGACCGCCCGACGACCACACGAAGGACACCCGGTGAAACAACTGCGGCTGAAGGTACTCACCGGACTGTTCCTGGTCGCCGGTGTCCTCTCCTGGGGCGCCGCCCGGCTCTGGGACGCGGTCGGCACCCTCCCCAGCGTGCCGCTCGCCGCGCCCATCGTCCTCGCCGTGATCGCCGTCGTCCTCACCGCGACCGCCCTCTCGATCCGCGTCCGCCTCAAGGCCCAGCGCGAGCGCCGCCCGGGCGCCAAGGGCGTCGAACCCCTGATGGCGGCCCGCGCGGTGGTCTTCGGCCAGGCGAGCGCCCTGGTCGCCGCCCTCGTCGCCGGCATGTACGGCGGCACGGGCGTCTTCCTCCTCGGCTCCCTCGACATCCCCGCCCGCCGCGACCAGGCCCTCTACGCAGGCCTCGCGGTCGCGGCGGGCATCGGCGTCATCGCCGCCGCCCTCTTCCTGGAGCGCGTGTGCAAACTCCCGGAGGACGAGGACAAGAACCAGGCCCCGGCGGCCTAGCTCCCTACCAGGGCTCGCGCGCGAGGTGCCCGTTCACCAGGAAGGTGGGGTGGGGGGCGAGGCGGTAGCCGTAGAAGGTGAAGGGCTTGGTGCCGAGGGCGGGGCGGGGGCGGACTTCTTGAACTTGGACCCAGGTGGACTCGGGTGGGTTCAGGGGGTGGTGCTCGGGGGTGAAGGTGCCGCGGTATTCCCAGCGGTTCGAGACATAGAGCCGCGAGGCCAGGCCCCGTTTCGAAGGGGTGAACCGGGCCCCGATGAGCTGCGCGAGGTCAACCAGAAAGGGAACGTTGGCACTCACGATCACACGTCCCCAGCCATGCTTGAGGTTGCAACCGTCGCCCTCGATGTAGCCGTCCAGGAATCCCTGGAAGGTATCGATGTCCCGCAGCACCACGCGCGGGAGGCGCTGCCGCATGTGGTGGGCGTCCCCGCCCACATAGTGCCGCAGCGCGTCGGAGAGGTACGAGGAGACCACTCGTACGCGGAAGCCGGGCAGATCTCGCTTCAGATAGCCGGATGGCCGGGTCACCGCCTCAAGACGGGCGGGGAGTCCTGTGCAGGCCGTGCGCGCGGCCGCGTACCGGGCCGCAAAGGCCTCCTCATTGACGATCAGCGACACATAGTTCTTGTAGACCGTCCCGTCCGCGCAGGTGGCTCCGACGAAATAGCCGAACTCGTACCCCGGCCGGATCGTCGGCCGCTCCCTGCACAGCTTCTTCGCGTGCGTCCAGGCGACCGTCGTCCCCTCCGTGTCCGCCGCATGCGTCCACCCGTCCGGCGTGAGCAGCAGCAGGTCCGGGCTGACAGTGAAAGTCATGTGGTCCGTGACCACGTCGACGGCCTGCCGCCCCTTCACCGCCGCCACGTCCACGACCGTGGTCTGCACCGTCCGGTCGCCGTCCAGCGTCCACATGACACTGCCCGGAACCACGTTCTTGGCTTGCGCGTAGCCATCCACCAGGCTGACCAGCATCTTGCTGGTCGGTCCGTACCCCATACCGCCCCCTTGATCAGCGATCAACTCCACTGATCAGGACGGTATGGAGCACAGCGGACAGTCCGCTACTAGCGGGCCAATATCAGGGACATAGCCTCAGCACGGGTGGTAGCGTCACGAAGTTGACCACGTACCGCCGAGGTCGTCGTCTTCGCGCCCGGCTTACGGACGCCACGCAGCGTCATGCACATGTGCTCGGCCTCGATGACGACGATCGCGCCGCGCGCCTCAAGGATCTCCATGAGCGAGTCGGCGATCTGCGTCGTGAGACGCTCCTGCACCTGCGGGCGCCGGGCAAAGACGTCCACCAAGCGGGCCAGCTTCGACAAGCCGGTAATTTTGCCCGATTCCGCCGGAATGTAACCAATGTGAGCTACGCCATGAAATGCCAGGAGATGATGCTCACACTGGGATACCAGTTCGATGTCCTTCACCAGGACCATCTCGTCGTGCCCCAGGTCGAACGTCGTCGTCAGAACGTCCTCGGGCTTCTGCCACAGCCCCGCGAAAAGCTCCCTATACGCCCTCGCCACACGCGCCGGCGTTTCCTTGAGCCCCTCGCGGTCCGGGTCCTCGCCGACCGCGATGAGGAGCTCTCGTACGGCGTTCTCGGCGCGCTTCTCGTCGAATTCGCCGATCGTGCCCTCGCCGTCCAGCGTCACCGGGTCGGTCATCCTGTGCCTCGTTCCGTCTGACTGTGTGCGCGCGAAATGGCCGCGCCCCCACAGGCTAGAACCTGTGGGGGCGCGGCTTCCATTCCGGGGTGCCGGGACGGTCAGTCCTCGGGGGTGTCGACCGGGGCGATGTCGATGCCCTTGGTGGTGTCGACCACCGGGGCCGCCGTGCCGTTGGCGGTGTTCGTCAGGGCCAGCTCCTTGGGGGAGAGGACCGGCGGGCGGGTGGAGGGGGTGCGGCGGGCCGAGCCGGTCCAGGCCGGGCGGGCCGGGCGCTTGACGATGGGGGCGAAGATCTCGGCGATCTCCTCCTTGCCCAGCGTCTCCTTCTCCAGGAGGGCGAGGACCAGGTTGTCGAGGACGTCGCGGTTCTCGACCAGGATCTCCCAGGCCTCGTTGTGCGCGGTCTCGATGAGCTTCTTGACCTCTTCGTCGACCAGCGCCGCGACCTCTTCCGAGTAGTCGCGCTGGTGCGCCATCTCGCGGCCGAGGAAGGGCTCGGTGTTGTCGCCGCCGAACTTGATGGCGCCGAGCCGCTCGGTCATGCCGTACTGCGTGACCATCGCGCGGGCCGTGCCGGTGGCCTTCTCGATGTCGTTCGCGGCGCCCGTGGTCGGGTCGTGGAAGACGAGCTCCTCGGCCGCGCGCCCGCCCAGCATGTACGCCAGCTGGTCGAGCATCTCGTTGCGCGTGGTCGAGTACTTGTCCTCTTCCGGGAGCACCATCGTGTAGCCCAGGGCGCGGCCGCGGGACAGGATGGTGATCTTGTGGACGGGGTCGGCGTTCGGCGAGGCCGCCGCGACGAGGGCGTGGCCGCCCTCGTGGTACGCGGTGATCTTCTTCTCCTTGTCCGACATGATCCGGGTCCGCTTCTGCGGGCCCGCGACCACGCGGTCGATCGCCTCGTCCAGAGCCTTGTTGTCGATCAGCTTCTGGTCGCCTCGGGCGGTGAGGAGCGCCGCCTCGTTGAGGACGTTGGAGAGGTCCGCGCCGGTGAAGCCGGGGGTGCGGCGGGCGACGGCGCCGAGGTCGACGTCGGGCGCGACCGGCTTGCCCTTCTGGTGGACCTTGAGGATCTCCAGGCGGCCCTGCATGTCCGGGCGGTCGACGGCGATCTGCCGGTCGAAGCGGCCGGGGCGCAGGAGCGCGGGGTCGAGGATGTCGGGGCGGTTCGTGGCGGCGATGAGGATGACGCCGCCCTTGACGTCGAAGCCGTCCATCTCGACGAGGAGCTGGTTGAGGGTCTGCTCGCGCTCGTCGTGGCCGCCGCCGAGTCCGGCGCCGCGGTGGCGTCCGACGGCGTCGATCTCGTCGACGAAGACGATCGCCGGTGCGTTGGCCTTGGCCTGCTCGAAGAGGTCGCGGACGCGGCTGGCGCCTACGCCGACGAACATCTCGACGAAGTCGGAGCCGGAGATCGAGTAGAAGGGGACGCCGGCCTCGCCGGCGACGGCGCGCGCGAGGAGCGTCTTGCCGGTTCCGGGCGGGCCGTAGAGCAGGACGCCCTTGGGGATCTTGGCGCCGACGGCCTGGAACTTGGCGGGCTCCTGGAGGAATTCCTTGATCTCGTGGAGTTCCTCGACGGCCTCGTCCGCGCCTGCGACGTCGGCGAAGGTGGTCTTCGGCGTGTCCTTGGTGATGAGCTTGGCCTTGGACTTGCCGAACTGCATGACGCGGGAGCCGCCGCCCTGCATCTGGTTCATCAGGAAGAGGAAGACGACCACGATGAGGACGAAGGGGAGGAGCGAGAGCAGGATCGAGACGAAGGGCGACTGCTTCGTCGGGGAGACGGTGTAGCCCTTCTCGATCTGCCCGGCCTCGAACTTCTCCTGGAGCTTGTCCGCGAGGTCCGCGCCCTGGGTGCCGATGTAGCTGGCCTGGAGCTTGTCGGCCTTGTTGATCTTCTGACCGTCGATGAGGTCGATCTTGATGAGCTGCTCATCACCGGTGGTGAGTTTTGCCTGCTTGACCTGGTTCTTGTCGATCGCCTGGACGACCTGGCCGGTGTCCACCGTCTTGTAGCCCTCGGACGAGCCGACGACCTGCATCAGCACGACCACGGCGAGGACGGCCAGCACGATCCACATGACCGGCCCACGGAAGTATCGCTTCACGTCCATCCATACGGAGCGAGTACGCCCCGTCCCTCCTGCCCGTAGGAAAATGCTGCTGTGAGAGCTGCTGTGTGAAAAAGCTGTTCTTCGGACGGTACCTCAGCATCGTCGCCCGCGACCGCCTTCCCGTGGTTCAACGGAGGGAAGGCGGTGCGGGTTCCCTGCGAGGCCGGGGTCTCAGCCGCCGTAGACGTGCGGGGCGAGCGTGCCGACGAAGGGGAGGTTCCGGTACTTCTCGGCGTAGTCGAGGCCGTAGCCGACGACGAACTCGTTGGGAATGTCGAAGCCGATCCACTTGACGTCGATGGCGACCTTCGCGGCCTCCGGCTTGCGCAGGAGGGTGACCACCTCGAGGGAGGCGGGCTCGCGCGAGCCGAGGTTCGACAGCAGCCAGGACAGGGTCAGGCCGGAGTCGATGATGTCCTCGACGATCAGGACGTGCTTGCCCTTGATGTCGGTGTCGAGGTCCTTGAGGATGCGTACGACGCCGGAGGACTGGGTGCCGGCGCCGTAGGAGGAGACGGCCATCCAGTCCATGGTGACGGGGGTGGAAAGGGCGCGAGCCAGATCCGCCATCACCATCACGGCGCCCTTGAGGACGCCGACGATGAGCAGGTCCTTGCCCGCGTATTCCGCGTCGATCTTCGCGGCCAGCTCTGCCAGCTTGGCGTCGATCTCTTCCTTGGTGATGAGCACCGACTGGAGGTCGGTGCCCATGTCCTTCTCGTTCACCCGGGTCACTTTCGTTGCAGCGTGCGTCAGCCTTGCCGGATGACCAGTCTGCCACCCTGGCGGCGGGCTTCGACGCGGCCGGGCAGGTTGATGGCCCCCTGGCCGCGCCATCCGGTGATGAGCCGGTCGACTTCTTCGATGTGGCGGGCGAAGAGGGAGCCGGCGGGGGCGCCCTCGGCGATGACGGCGCGGCGCAGGACGCGGCGGCGTACGGCGGGGGGCAGGCCGAAGAGTTTGGCGCATTCGAGGGTGCCCGCCTCGTCGCGTACGGCGGTCTCGGCGTCGGCGGCCCAGGTGTCGAGGGCGTCGGCGTCGTCGCGGGAGAGTTGGGCCGTTCGGGCGAGGGCTTCGACGACGCCCTTGCCGAGGGCCTTCTCGAGGGCGGGGAGGCCTTCGTGGCGGAGCCGGGAGCGGGTGTAGGCGGGGTCGCTGTTGTGGGGGTCGTCCCAGACGGCGAGTTCCTGGGCGATGCAGGCCTTGCGGACGGTCTGGCGGTCGAGCTGGAGGAAGGGGCGCCGGTAGCGGCCGGAGGTGCCGGAGACGGCGGCCATGCCGGAGAGGGAGCGGATGCCGGAGCCGCGGGCGAGGCCGAGGAGGACGGTCTCGGCCTGGTCGTCGCGGGTGTGGCCGAGGAGGATCGCGGTGGCGCCGTGGCGGGCCGCGGCGGCGTCCAGGGCGGCGTACCGGGCGTCGCGGGCGGCGGCCTCGGGTCCTCCTTCGCGGCCGACGGTGACGGTGACGGCCTCGACGGGGGTGAGGCCGAGGGCGGTCATGCGTCCGGCGACCTCGGTGGCCCGGGTGTCGGAGCCGTCCTGGAGGCCGTGGTCGACGGTGATGCCGCCGGCGCGTACGGGGAGTTTGCGGGCCTCGAAGGCGAGGGCGGAGGCGAGCGCCATGGAGTCGGCGCCTCCGGAGCAGGCGACGAGTACGAGCGGTTCGGTTCCGGTCGTGTGGTCGGTGATGACGTCGTGGAGTACGCGGCGGACCGCCAGGCGTATCGCCGCGACCGCAGGATGGGGACCCATGTCCGGTTCCCTTCGTGATGGGGGTGGGGTGCCTCGGTCGGTGTCTTAACGGTCGGAAAGGGGGGTTCGGTCACTCAGAGTGCGTCGATGGTGACAGAAACCTGGCCGTTACCCGAGCATTGCACGCCTCACCCCATGCCCAGGGTCCCTCGGATGGGTGATTGGCGGGTTGTTCTCACGTGTTCCTGTGTCGTGTGCCGCATCCGCCTCAGGAGTCTGCCTTACGGTGCACCCTCGCGATCCAGTCGGCGGGTGCGGCGATCTCGGCCTTGGTGGGGAGGGTGTTGGGGGAGGTCCACACGCGGTTGAAGCCGTCCATGCCGACCTGGTCGACGACGGCGCGGACGAAGCGTTCGCCGTCGCGGTACTGGCGGAGTTTGGCGTCGAGGCCGAGGAGCCTGCGCAGGGCGAGGTCGAGGCGGGAGGCGCCGCGGGCGCGGCGGGCCTGGAACTTCTCGCGGATCTCGGCGACGGAGGGGACGACCTGGGGTCCGACGCCGTCCATGACGTAGTCGGCGTGGCCTTCGAGGAGGGACATGACGGCGGTGAGGCGGCCGAGGATCTCGCGCTGTTCGGGGGTCTGGACGAGTTCGACGAGGGAGGGGGAGGGTTCGCCCTCCTCGCCTTCGGGGCGGCCGCCGGCGAGGGTCTGGGCGGCGTCGCGGAGGCGTTCGACGACGGTGCCGGGGTCGACGTCGGTGGCGGCGAGGAACGACTGGATCTCGCCCTGGAGGTGGTCGCGGAGCCAGGGGACGGCGGTGAACTGGGTGCGGTGGGTCTCCTCGTGGAGGCAGACCCAGAGCCGGAAGTCGTGTGGGGTGACGTCGAGTTCGCGTTCGACGTGGACGATGTTGGGGGCGACGAGGAGGAGGCGTCCGCCGCCGTTCGCTCCGGCGGGGAGGTCGCGGGTGGCGGGGGCGAAGGTCTCGTACTGGCCGAGGATGCGGGAGGCGAGGAAGGACAGCAGCATGCCGAGTTCGACGCCGGTGACCTTGCCGCCGACGGTGCCGAGGAGGGCGTTGCCGGGGGTGGTGGCGCGGCGTTCCTGCATCTTGCCGAGGAGCGGGGTGAGGAGTTCGCGGAAGCCGGCGACGTTGGCCTTGATCCAGCCGGCGCGGTCGACGACGAGGACGGGTGTGTCGTGCGGTTCGGCGCCTTCGGGGATCATCCGGGTGTAGGCGCGGACGTGTTCTTCGGAGGCCTTGGCGTGTCTGCGGAGTTCGGCGACGACCTCGCGGGCCTCGTCGCGGCTGACTTCGGGTCCGGGCCGCACGAGGCGGGTCGCGGTCGCGACCGCGAGGTTCCAGTCGACCATCCCGGATGTGCCTGCGCCACCGATGCTCGTCATGCGTCAACCGTACGGGCTCGGGGCCTGTTCGGTGAGGGTTCGATGGGGGGTGTGTGGGGTCACTTCCGGCCGGTGAGGGCGGCGGAGAGGCGGTCGAGGGCGGGCTGTGCCTCGTACGGGGAGGGGGTGCGGCCGGCGAGGAACGCGAAGGCGAGGAGGCGCCCGTCGGGGGTGACGACGGTTCCGGCGAGCGTGTTGACGCCGGTGAGGGTGCCGGTCTTGGCGCGGACGAGTCCTGCTCCTGCGGCGGCGGGGCCGGTGTCGAAGCGGCCGGCGAGGGTGCCGGTGAAGCCGCCGACGGGCAGTCCGGTGAGGAGGGGCCGCAGTTCGGGGCGGGCGGGGTCGGCGGCGCGGGTGAGGAGTCCGGTGAGGAGGGCGGCGGAGACGCGGTCGCGGCGGTCGAGTCCGCTGCCGTCGGCGAAGCGGGCTCCGGCGACGGGGAGGCCGAGCCGGGCGAGTTCGTCGCGTACGGCCTTCTCGGCGCCCTGGAAGCTCGCGGGCTGTCTGCGGGCGAGGGCGGTCTGGCGGGCGAGGGCTTCGGCGAGGTCGTTGTCGCTGTGGGTGAGGGTGTGCTCGACGAGGTCGGCGAGGGGTGCGGACGCGGTACGGGCGAGGGGGGCGGCCTTGGGGGTGGGGCCGGGGGCGGGGGTTCCGGTGATCGTGACGCCGGCGTCGGTGAGGAGTTCGGCGAAGGCGGTGGCGGTGTCTCCGGCGGGATCGGCGGTGCGGGGGGCGGGGCCGCCGGCGCTGTCGTCGAGACGGCCTTCGCGGGTCATGAGGGCGACGACGGGGGCGAGGTTCTCGTTGGGGCCGATCGGGTGGAGTGCGGGGCCCCGGTAGAGGCTCGTGTCGTAGGCGAGGCGTACGGAGGTGTGGGCGCGGGCCTTGAGGGCGCGGGCGGTGTCGGTGGCGAGGGACTTGAGGCGGGCCCGGTCGAGGGTGGGGTCGCCGCCGCCGGTGAGGATGATGCCCGTGCCGTCGGGGGTGGCGGTGACGGTGGTGGGGATGCGGTGGTCGGGGCCGAGGGCGGAGAGCGCGGCCGCGGTGGTGGCGATCTTGACCGTGGAGGCGGGGGTCATGGGGGTGCCGGCGCCCTCGCCGTACAGCTGTCTGCCGGTGGCGGTGTCGACGACGGAGGCGGTGCGGAGCGGGCCGAGGCCGGGGTCGGCGAGGAGCGGCACGAGGACGGCGGCGAGGTCGGCGGCGCGCCCGGCGGCGGGGGCGTGCAGGGCGGTGAGGACGCCGGGGGCGCTGGGGGCGGGCGCGGGGCGGCGGGGTGGTGCGGGTGCGGCGGACGGGGCGTGATGTGTGACACCCGTCGCGGGGGCGGCGGCGCGGGCCCGCTCGGCCGTACGCTGGCCACCGTCCCATGGTCCGGCCGCGGTCACCGCGGCGGCGGCCAGGGCGAGACCGAGGACGGCGGCGCCCGCCGTGAACTGCCACGTTCTCGGCTCCGGCATCGCCGACCAGCCCCTTTCGCGATCACACACGTGCGTGAGGGACACTTAATCACCGCGCGTCGTCGCGAGCATTCACTTGTGTTGATTCAGGAGGAGCCACCCGTGGAGTTCGACGTTCTCATCGAGATCCCCAAGGGATCGCGGAACAAGTACGAGGTCGACCACGAGACCGGCCGCATCCGTCTGGACCGTCGCCTCTTCACGTCGACGGCCTACCCGACCGACTACGGCTATGTCGAGAACACCCTCGGCGAGGACGGCGACCCGCTGGACGCGCTCGTCATCCTCGACGAGCCGACCTTCCCGGGTTGCCTCATCAAGTGCCGCGCCATCGGCATGTTCCGCATGACGGACGAGGCCGGCGGCGATGACAAGCTGCTGTGCGTGCCGGCGACGGACCCGCGCATGGAGCACCTGCGGGACATCCACCACGTGGCCGAGTTCGACCGCCTGGAGATCCAGCACTTCTTCGAGGTCTACAAGGACCTGGAGCCGGGCAAGTCGGTCGAGGGTGCCGACTGGGTCGGTCGCGCCGAGGCCGAGGAAGAGATCCAGAAGTCGTACGCGCGCGCCAAGGAGCAGGGCGGCCACTGAGCCCGCTGTTCTCGTGAGCGTCTGAAGGCGGTGCACCTCTTGGGGTGCACCGCCTTTCGCGCATCCGTCCGACCTTCATACTGGAATCCTGGATTCCCCGGGGATGAGGCGGAGAGCGTGGTGGCGGAGCCGGAGGACGGTGTTCCTGAGGACCGGAAGCCGCAGTCGGACGAGGCGCGGAGCGCGTTCGTGCCGCCGGCCGGGGTGGAGCAGCCCGCGCCGCCCGAGGAGGAGCATCCGACCTCGGAGTTCGCCCTGCCGCCGGGGACGACGACGGAACCGCCGGCCGAGCAGGAGGGTTCGGCGTTCGCGACGCCTGCCACGTACTCGGCCAAGAGTTCGCCGCCCGCGTTCACCCCGGCGTACGGGGTGCCGCTGGTGCGGCTTCCGCAGGACGCGCCGTGGCAGGACCGGATGCGGACGATGCTGCGGCTGCCGGTGGGTGAGCGGCCGGTGCCGGAGGCGCCGCGCAAGGAGGACGAGTCGGGGCCTTCGGTGCCGCGTGTGCTCGACCTGACGCTGCGCATCGGCGAGCTGCTGCTGGCGGGCGGGGAGGGCGCGGAGGACGTCGAGGCGGCGATGTTCGCGATCTGCCGCTCGTACGGTCTGGACCGGGTGGAGCCGACGGTCACCTTCACCCTGCTGTCCGTCACGTATCAGCCGTCGCTGGTGGACGATCCGATCACGGCGAACCGGACGGTGCGGCGCCGGGGCACGGACTACACGCGGCTCGAGGCCGTGTACCAGCTGCTGTCGGACATCAACGCGCGGGCGGAGGAGGTGACGCCGGAGGAGGCGTACCGGCGGCTCGCGGAGATCCGGCGGAACCGGCATCCGTATCCGGGCTGGGTGCTGACGGCGGCGGCGGGTGTGCTGGCCGGGGCGGCGTCGGTGCTGCTCGGCGGCGGTGCCACGGTGTTCTTCGTGGCGGCGCTCGGCGCGGTCCTGGGTGACCGGCTCGCGTGGCTGTTCGCGGGGCGGGGGATGCCGGAGTTCTACCAGTTCCTGGTGGCGGCGATGCCTCCGGCGGCGATGGGGGTGCTCCTGACAATGCTGCACGCGGAGCTGCTGCCGTCGGCGGTGATCACGGGTGGTCTGTTCGCGCTGATTCCGGGGCGGGCGCTGGTCGCGGCGGTGCAGGACGGCCTGACCGGTTTCTACATCACGGCCTCGGCCCGGCTCCTGGAGGTCGCGTACTTCTTCGTCGCGATCGTGGTGGGCGTGCTGTCGGTGCTGTACATCGCGGTGCAGTTCGACGCGCAGCTGAACCCGGAGGGGCTGCTGCGGCCGGTGGAGCGGCCGGTGGTGCAGATCCTGGCGTCGATGGTGCTGTGCGCGACCTTCGCGATCCTGCTGCAGCAGTCGCGGTCGACGGTGCTGTTCGCGACCCTGAACGGCGGGGTGGCGTGGGTGATCTACGCGTCGATATCGGTGACCGCCGGGGGTTCGGCGGTGATGGCGACGGCGGTGGCGGCCGGGCTCGTGGGGCTGTTCGGGCAGCTGATCGCCCGCTACCACCACACGTCGTCGCTGCCGTACGTGACGGCGGCGATCGGGCCGCTGCTGCCCGGTTCGGCGACGTACTTCGGGGTGCTCGCGATCGCGCAGAACAATCTGGACCAGGGCTTCGCGTCGCTGGCGAAGGCGGCGGCGCTCGCCCTGGCGATCGCGATCGGCGTGAACCTGGGGTCCGAGCTGGCGCGGCTGTTCATGCAGGCCCCGGGCGCGGCGGCGGTGCGGCGCGCGGCGAAGCGCACCCGGGGGTTCTAGGCGTAGGGACTACCGCTTGGCGTGGCGGCCTCGGGCGCCGCCGGGCGGGTTCGGGGTGCCGGGGGCGTCGTGGTCGCTGTGCGGCGGGTTCTTCCTGGCGTGGGAGCGGGCGCGGAGGAGCTCGATCGCGACCGGGATCACGGAGATCAGGACGATCCCGACGAGGATCAGCTCGATGTGCTTGTGGACGAACTCGACGTTGCCGAGGGAGGCGCCGAGCAGGGTCACGCCCGCGCCCCACAGCGCGCCGCCGATGAGGTTGAAGATGATGAACGAGCGGTAGTTCATGCGGCTGACGCCGGCGATGATCGGCGTGAACGTGCGGACGATGGGCACGAAGCGGGCCAGGATCAGGGACTTCGGGCCGTGCTTCTCGAAGAAGGCGTGCGCCTTCTCGACGTTCTCCTGCTTGAACAGCTTGGAGTCGGGGCGCTTGAAGAGGGACGGGCCGACCTTGCGGCCGAAGAGGTAGCCGACCTGGTCTCCGAGGACGGCCGCGGCCACCACCAGGGTGCACACCATCCACAGCGGGGTGTCCAGCTTGTGGGTGGTGACGAGCAGGCCGGTGGTGAAGAGCAGCGAGTCGCCGGGCAGGAAGAACCCGATGAGGAGTCCGGACTCGGCGAAGACGATGACGAGGACACCGATCAGACCAAAGGTCTGGATCAGATGGTCCGGGTCCAGCCAGCTCGGTCCGAGGGCAAGCGTGTTCACGGGCTTCCGGGCTCCTGCGGTCGGTGGGGGCTTGGGGACGCCGGCCCCGGGGCATGGGGACGGCCGGCCCCACGGCAGGGGACGCCGGCCCCGAGGTGTGGGGACGGCGGCCCCGAGGCATGGGGACGGCGGGCCCCAAGCTATCAACGCGGGCCGGAGGCGCCCGGTTCCCCCGGCCCTCACGGGATGCGGACCCCGGCCGCGGGCCCGAGGCTTGGGGGTCAGGAGGTGATGCCGATGGGCATCGACGAGTACGGGGGCGGCCAGGGGCCGCACGCCGAGGTGCTGGTCGTGACGACGAACGACGTGCCGGGCTTCGAGGTCCGGCAGGTGATCGGTGAGGTCTTCGGGCTCACCGTCCGCTCCCGCCATCTGGGCAGCCAGATCGGCGCGGGCCTGAAGTCGATGATCGGCGGTGAGCTGAAGGGCCTGACGAAGACCCTCGTGCAGACCCGCAACCAGGCGATGGAGCGCCTGGTGGAGCAGGCGAAGGCGCGCGGCGCGAACGCCGTGCTCATGTTCCGCTTCGACGTGACCGAGGCGGCGGACGTGGGCACGGAGGTGTGCGCGTACGGCACGGCGGCGGTGATCGCGCCGCGCACCTGAGACTCCGCCGGGGAGCCTGGCCGGTCAGGCCTTCCGGCGTTCGGCGTTCGCCCGGACGGACTCCCGGAGGTGTTCGGGCAGGCCGGGGTGGATCGACTCGTAGAACGCGTGGAAGTTCTCGTCGGCGACGTACATCTCCGTGAGCTCCACGTGGGTCCTCGGGTGGCACTCGAAGAACCAGGTGGTGAGGTGGCGGCGGTGGGCCTCGGCGAGGTCCATCGCCTCCTCGGACCGCGGGTCGCGGCCCTCGTCCATCAGGGCGGCGTAGGCCGCGCCCCAGGCGTCGACCTCGTCCTTCATCCGCTGCCAGTCCTCCTTGGAGTACTGGGCGGCGCGGGCCTGTGCCTGCTCGTGCGAGTAGGAGCCGCCCCAGCGGCGGGCGGACTCCTCCGCGTACCGCTCGGGGTCCTTGTCCCCGAAGACCTCGAACTTCTCCTCGGGTGTGAGGTTGATGCCCATCTTCTTCGCCTCCATGGCGTGCTCGACGGCCGCCGCCATCCTCTGGAGCTCGCCGATCCGCGCGGTCAGCAGCGTGTGCCGGCGCCGCAGGTGTTCCTGCGGGTCGGCGTGCGGGTCGTCGAGGAGGGCGGCGACCTCTTCGAGGGGGAAGCCGAGCTCCCGGTAGAACAGGATCTGCTGGAGCCGGTCGAGGTCCGCGTCGTCGTAGCGGCGGTGGCCCGCCGTGCTGCGGCCGCCCGGTGAGAGCAGCCCGATCGCGTCGTAGTGGTGCAGGGTGCGCACCGTGACCCCGGCGAAGCCGGCCACCTGTCCCACGGAGTAGCCCATCGGCCGTCCGCCCTTTCTCTGTCGGTACGCCGTTCAGCCTGGGTCCTGACGCGACGTGAGGTGCAAGTCCCGGCTTGGGCGTTGTCCGGGATGTTGTGCGGCATTTGCTCACTTATGGTGGGCCGGTGGCCACCGATCAAGCTCCGCCTCCCGTCGAGTCGCCCGCCCGGCTCCTGCTCCCCCAGATCCTGCCCGCGCTCCTCGTCGGGGTGGGCGCGAGCCTGCTGTTCCTCGGGGTCAGCGCCCTCGCGGAGAAGTTCCAGCACGTGCTGTGGAACAACCTGCCGGAGGCGCTCGGCATCGGGAACTACTCCTCCCTGTGGATCATCATCATGCTCACGGCGACGGGCGTAGCCGTGGGTCTGATCGTGTGGAAGGTGCCCGGCCACGCGGGCCCCGACCCGTCCTCGGAGGGGCTCGGCGGGGCGCCGCTCGCCCCCGCGGTGGTGCCGGGGCTGCTGCTCGCGAGCACCTTCATGCTGGCCGGCGGAGTCAGCCTCGGCCCCGAGAACCCGATCATCGCCACCAACATCGCGCTCGCCTACTGGCTGGGCCGCAAGGCGGCACCCGCCGCGCCGGGCGCGGCCTGGGTCGCGCTGGCCTCGGCCGCCACCATCGGCGCCCTCTTCGGCACTCCGGTGGCGGCCGCCCTCGTCCTCTCCGAGGCCCTGGCGGGCCAGCCGGGCCGCGGTTCGCTCTGGGACCGGCTGTTCGCCCCGCTCGTCGCCGCCGGCACCGGCGCCCTGACCACCCAGCTCCTGGCCCAGCCCAGCTTCGACATCGGGCTCCCGCCGCTGGACGACCCCGGCTTCGGCGACATCCTCGCCGCCCTGGTGATCGCCTCGGCCGCGGCCGTGTTCGGCCTCGTCGCCTGCTCTCTCTTCCCGTACGTCCACGCCGTCTTCCGGCGGCTGCGGCACCCCCTGGTGATGCTGCCCGTCGGCGGCCTCGTCCTGGGTCTCCTGGGCGCCTTCGGCGGGCATCTGACGCTCTTCAAGGGCCTGGCGGAGACCAAGGAGCTCGCCGCCTCCGTCGGCAGCTGGTCCTCGGGCGAGCTGATCAAGTTCGCCGTGGTCAAACTCCTCGCCCTGCTCGTCGCCGCCTCCTGCGGCTTCCCGGGCGGCCGGATCTTCCCGGCCGTCTTCATCGGCGCCTCCTTCGGCCTGTGCGCCCAGGCCCTCGTCCCCGAGGTCCACCCGGCCGTCGCCGTCTCCTCCGCCGTCCTCGGCGTGCTCCTGGCCACCACCCGGCAGGGCTGGATCAGTCTCTTCACCGGCGCCGTCCTCGCCTCCTCCCCCGCGATGCTCGCCGTGCTCGTCCTCGCCTCCCTCCCGGCCTGGCTGATCGTCACGGGCCGCCCCCAGCTCGAACTCGACCACGAGGGCCACGCCCTGCGCTGAGCCCGGCTCCCGCTCCGGTCCGCCGCCCCGCAAGCTTCGTAGTCAAACTTGACCAGTGGGCCGTGACGGAGCACCGCATGCCCTCGCGGCGCATCAGTCACACGTGATCATTTCGCGTACGGGTTCTCCTGGCCCTCCGCGAGCACCCCCACGAAGGCCTCGCCCTCGCCCGCGAACACGTACGCCCCGCCCTCGATCCGCTCGATCAGGCCGAGCGTCCACTCCTTGCCGGCGTCGGCCGAGTGGACCCACATGTGCATGATCTCGCCGACGTGCCCGAGCTGCTCCGGGCCGCCCTCCGGCGTGTAGTACCCGGTGCCCGAGGCCCGCCACTCGTCGAGCGCCCGCACCCGCCGGCGCAGCAGCTCGGCGACCTCCTCGCGGGGCAGGTCCACCATGAAGCCGATCGCCGCCGACAGGACGTCCATCTTCTGGTCGTACGCGGTCAGCGCCTCGCGCAGCAGCGCGAAGTACTCCTCGACACCGGCCTCGGTCAGCTCGTACTCGACGCGCGGCGGCCCGCCCACCGCGCTCGGCGCGACCTCGTGCGCGCGCAGCAGTCCCTGCTTCGCCATCTGTTTCAGCGCGTGGTAGATCGAGCCGGGCTTGGCGTGGGACCACTCGTGCGCACCCCAGTACTCCAGGTCGTTGCGGACCTGGTAGCCGTGGGCGCGGCCGTGCTGCTTGACCGCGCCCAGGACGAGAAGACGCATGGCTGACATGCTTCGATGGTAGTCAATATGGACTAAGCGGCGCCGTTCTCCTCGTCGATCAGGTCGAAGGAGCCCTTGCCGTCCAGGGACTCGCGGATGACGTCCGCGTGGCCGGCGTGCCGCCCCATCTCCTGGACCAGGTGCAGCAGCATCCAGCGGATCGACACCCGCCCGTCCTGGGGGAACCAGGGCGCCTCGGGCAGCGGGAAGGTGTCGTCCAGACTCGGCACGGAACGGATGAACTCCTCGGACTCCTTCGTCACGCCCGCCCAGAAGTCCACGATCGCCGGGATCGTCTCGTCGCCGACGAGCCGGAACGCGTCGCCCCAGGTCTCCTCGGTGCGCTGCCGCTCGCTCGGCCGCTCCTGGGCCATCCGGAGCCAGGCGAGCTCGACCTCGGCGACGTGCTTGAGCAGACCGGAGAGGCTGAGCTCACTGGCGCTGGGCCGGCTCGCCGCCTGCTCCTCGGTGAGGCCGAGGACCGAGCGGCGCAGCGCGGCGCGCTGGGTCTCGATGAAGTTGAGGAACGCACCGCGCTCGTCGCCGGGCTGCTCCGCGGGAACAAACGCCACCATGATGTCCGCCTTCTGTCGTCCGTACGCCGGTCGGTGTCGGTGTGGTTTCCCCGACACCGACCAACTTAGGGGCCATGTAGGCCAGATGCTGTCCTAGAAGGCTCCGGAAGACCCCGGAAGGCTCAGAAGCTCCGGAAGGCCCTAGAACGGGAAGCGACTGCGGCCGTGCTGGATCGAGATCCACTTCTGGGTGGTGAAGGAGTCCACCATCGCCTCGCCGTTGAGCCGCCCGATGCCCGAGTGCTTCTCGCCGCCGAAGGGCACGATCGGCTCGTCGTGCACGGTGCCGTCGTTGATGTGGATCATGCCGGTGTGGATGCGCTTGGCGACCCGCACGCCCCGCTCCACATCACCCGTGTGGACGGCGCCGCTGAGCCCGTACGGGGTGTCGTTGGCGATCCGTACGGCCTCCTCCTCGCCGTCGAAGGGGAGGATCAGCGCGACCGGGCCGAAGATCTCCTGGCTCAGGACCGGGGCGTCGGCGGCGATGCCGGTGAGGACGGACGGGGAGACCAGGTTGCCGTCGACCGTGCCGTGCAGCAGGGCCGTGGCGCCGGCCGCGACCGTCTGCTCGACGACCGAGGAGACGGACTCCGCCTGCTGGGAGTTGATGAGGGGACCGATGTGGGTGGCGGGGTCGGCCGGGTCGCCGACGCGCAGGGTCTTCACCTTCGCCACGAACTTCTCGGTGAACTCCTCCGCCAGGGTGCGGTCCACCAGGATGCGGTTGGCGGCCATGCAGACCTGGCCCTGGTGCACGAAGCGGCTGAAGACCGCCGCGTCGACCGCGTAGTCCACGTCGGCGTCGTCGAGGACGATCAGGGCGCTGTTGCCGCCGAGTTCGAGGACCGCGTGCTTGAAGTTCTGCGCGCAGACAGTGGCGACGTGGCGGCCGACCTTGTCGGAGCCGGTGAAGGAGATGACCTTCGGGACCGGGTGGGTGAGGAGCGCGTCGCCGATCTCGGCGATGTCGGTGACGACGACGTTCAGCAGGCCGGCCGGCAGACCGGCCTCCTCCAGGACCCTCGCGACCAGCGTGCCGCCGCAGATCGGGGTGTTCTGGTGCGGCTTGAGGACGACGGCGTTGCCGAGCGCGAGCGCGGGCGCGACCGACTTGATGGAGAGGAGGAAGGGGAAGTTGAAGGGGGAGATGACGCCGACGACGCCGACCGGGACGCGGTAGACCCGGTTCTCCTTGCCGTCGACCGGCGAGGGCAGGATGCGGCCCTCGGGGCGCAGCGCCAGCTGGATCGCCTCGCGCAGGAACTCCTTGGCGAGGTGCAGCTCGAAGGCCGCCTTGAGACGGGTGCCGCCGAGCTCGGCGACGATCGTCTCGGCTATCTCCTCCTCGCGGTCCTCGACGATCCGCAGCGCGCGCTCGAAGACCAGGCGGCGGGTGTACGGGTTGGTCTCGGCCCACGCGGTCTGCGCGCGCTCGGCGGCCCAGTAGGCGCGGTCGACCTCGTCGGCGGTGGCGACGGTGATCGACGCCAGCTTCTCCCCGGTGTACGGGTTGAAGTCGATGATGTCCCACGAACCGCTTCCGGGCTTCCACTCGCCGTCGATGTACTGGTGGGCCAGGTCGGTGAAGTGCGACATGGTGGAGACCCCTCTACCCGCTACCTGCAGTGCGACTGATGTGGCGTCATCGTACTGATGTATCAGGAGAGTTGGAGGAGACCCCGGAGAAGGTCCCGGCTTTCGGCCGGATCCGGTCCGTCCTCCTGGAGCTTCTCCATCACCCGCTGGTACTGGGCGACTTCCTCGCGCTTGTCGAGGTAGAGGGCGCTGGTGAGCTGTTCGAGGTAGACGATGTCGGAGAGGTCGGACTCGGGGAAGCTCAGCATCGTGAAGGCGCCGCTCTCGCCGGCATGACCGCCGAAGCTGAAGGGCATGATCTGGAGCGTGACGCCCGGGTGTTCGGAGATCTCGATGAGGTGCCTCAACTGCCCCTGCATGACGGACCGGTCGCCGTAGGGGCGGCGGAGCGCGGCCTCGTCGAGGACGGCGTGGAACTGCGGGGCGCGCTCGGAGACGAGGACCTTCTGGCGCTCCAGGCGCAGGGCGACGCGGCGGTCGATCTCGGCGCGCGGGGCGTCGGGCATGCCGCGGGTGACGACGGCCTGGGCGTACGCCTCGGTCTGCAACAGGCCGTGGACGAACTGCACTTCGTAGACGCGGATGAGGGAGGCGGCGCCTTCCAGACCGATGTACGTCTGGAACCAGCCGGGCAGGACGTCGCCGAAGCTGTGCCACCAGCCGGCGACGTTGGCCTCGCGGGCGAGTCCGAGGAGCGCGCCGCGCTCGACCTCGTCCCCGACCCCGTAGAGGGTGAGCAGATCCTCGACGTCCCTGGCCTTGAAGCTCACCCGTCCCAACTCCATACGGCTGATCTTTGATTCGGACGCGCGGATGGAATAGCCCGCCGCCTCACGGGTGATCCCGCGCGACTCGCGCAGTCGCCTCAGCTGGGAGCCCAGCAGGATGCGCCGCACCACGCTCCCGCTCGCTCCACTCGATTCGCCTGCGGTCACGGCTCTTCGCCTCCCCTTTACGGTGTCGAGCCCCCGTCGAGCCCCGGATTCTGCCATCAAACGCTTCAGCGCGTACACATTCGATTACGGAAAGGCGGCGAGTTCCGGGCATCCGGGCGCACAATGCGGGCACAGTGCGTGCGGATCGAGGGAAGTTCGCCTCATCGTGTGGACGACTTATGCACAGATTCGGCACGTGGGCGGACAGGTCCGGCGCGTGCACGTGCATCTGCCCTTGCATCCAGTGGACGCATTCGGAACCATGGAGCTCGCGCAGCCGCGTACTCGTTCGTGTTGTCGTGTTGTCGCACCACAGTCGCGATTCCCGGGAGTGCCTCGCATGGGGACGAATGGATCGACCGTGCTCGAGCCGTTACGGCAGGGCCTGCCGCCGATCGATCCCGGCGCCGTCTCCACCTCCGCCTCCTGCGCCCTGCCCGCCCGGTTCGAAGCCGTGCGCGGGGCCCGCAAGTTCACCAGCGCCACGCTCGACCGCTGGGACCTGACGGAGCGCTTCGACGACGTGGCCCTGGTCGTCTCCGAACTCGTCACCAACGCGCTGCGTCACGCGGTGCCCGCCGACGCGACCCAGGAGGAAGGCCAGAACCCGCCGGTCCGGCTGCACCTGATGCGCTGGGCCTCGCGCCTGGTGTGCGCCGTGCGCGACCCCAGCAGGGAGAGCCCGGAGGCGCGCGGCGGCGAGGAGGACTTCGCCGCCGAGTCGGGGCGCGGTCTGTTCCTGGTGGACTCGTTCAGCGACGGCTGGGGCTGGCACCCGCTCGCGGGCACGCTCCAGGGCAAGGTGGTGTGGGCGCTGTTCCGGATCGGACCGGAGTAGCGCCGCGGACAGGAGAAGGGCCCCGACGGAAACCGTCGGGGCCCTTCTCGCGTCTCAGACCAGGTGGTCGAACTCCCCGTCCTTGACGCCCAGCAGGAGTGCCTCGATCTCCGCGGGCGTGTAGACGAGCGCGGGCCCGTCGGGGTGGCGCGAGTTGCGCACGGCGACGTCTCCGCCGGGGAGTTTGGCGAACTCCACGCAGGATCCCTGGGAGTTGCTGTGCCGGCTCTTCTGCCACACGACTCCTCGCAGCTCCGTGGCCGCCATGCCGTTGTACGCGTGATGCGCATGATGCACTGGTAGCTCCCCGAGTTGCTTGGTGCAGGTGTCAACTTCCTCGGATCATAGCTGTGTTCATATGCGGATGCATGAGCAGATGCACGTGCACAGGGGGTGGCGTAGCGGCTACGCGACGGAGAGTTCTACCGGCGGGTACGCCGCCTCGGCTCCGTCAGGGCCGTCGTGAACTCCTCCAGGGACTCCAGGAGCAGGACCGCGCCCTTGTGGAGCAGGAAGTGGTCCGGCGGTTCGGCCGACCAGGCGGTGACCGTCTCGCGCAGGTCGTCCCAGTGCGGCTCCCGGCGTTCCCGTACCTCCTTCGCGCCCCGCTCCGTCGACCGGCGCAGGGACTCGGCGAGGGCCGCCGCCGCGGGCAGCGGCGGGGCGCCGCGCTCCGGCAGGTGCGCCTCCATGAGCATCGCCACCCGGCCGAACTCGGCGAGCGCGTGCTCGGCCTGCTCCACCGCCGCGTGCGAGAGCCCCCGGTGCCGCACCGGTTCGTGGGTCGCCCGCTCCACCGCCTCCTGCCAGGCGACCCGGGCCGCGCGGGCCTTCAGGACCGCCTCCCGTACGTCGGGGCCGGCCGGGCCGGCCGGATGCGCGTACCGCGCGGTGACGACGGCGGCGTACGCGCCCACCGACGCCAGCCAGTCCGCGAGCCGGCCGCGCAGCCGGGGCGTCTCCCAGGCCGGGTAGAGGGCGTACGACAGCATCGCGAGGAGCCCGCCGAGCAGGGTCAGCAGGACGCGCTCCCGTACGGTCTGGGTCAGGCCCTCGCCCACCATGCCGAGCAGGAAGACGACGTACGCGGAGACGAAGGTCTGCGCTGCCGCGTACCCCGTCCGCATCAGCAGGTACATGCAGAACGCGCACACCACCGCGAGCCCGGCCGACAGATACGTGCCCGGGTGCGCCGACTGCACGACCGCCGTCGCCAGCGCCACCCCGACCAGGGTGCCGCCGAAGCGCGCCACCGAGCGGGCGTACGTCTGCGTGAAGTCCGGGCGCATCACCATCACCGAGGCCATCGGCGCCCAGTAGCCGTGCCCGAACGGCAGCCACGTCCCCAGCAGATAGCCGGCCGCCGTGACCGCCGAGACGCGGACCGCATGCCGCAGGACCGGGGAGTCGGGGCGCAGTTCGGCGCGCATCGCGGCGAGGACGAGGGGCGCGAGACGGAGCAGGGTCGGGCGGGTGCGGGTCCCTGCCGCTTCCCCGGACGGCTCCGTACCCGGCTCCGCCGTCTCGACGACATCGCCGAGCAGCGCCGCCAGGCGGGAGGCCGCGCGGCGGGGCGGGCCCTTGAGGATCGCGCCGGTGTCCGGGGTACGGAGGGCGGCGAGGGCCGGCGGCGGCAGCGCGACCGGTTCGCCGTGCCGGATCGCGTGCGCGGCGGCGTCCAGGACGTCGGCCGCCGCGCCGAGCAGCTCCCGTACCCGGTCCCGCTGCGCCCCCTCCGCCGGCACGCCGACCGCCGGGTCCGCGAGCGAGGCCAGGACCGGCCGGATCCGCTCCGCGAGACCCCGCGCCCCGTGCAGCTCCGCCGGGCGGGTACGGGCCTGGCGCGGCGTCACGGCGGCGGCGCTCCTCGCCGTCATGAGCGGTACGGGATCGAACGGGGCGACCGGGTCGTGGCGCAGCCTGCGGGCGTAGTCCGCCTCCGCGGCGAGCGCGTCCGCGAGGGCGTCGCGCTGGGCGCCCCAGCGGCGGACCGGGAGGAGGACGACCAGGGCGGCCTGGACGACACCGCCCGCGAAGATCATGACGGCGTGGCCGGCGGCGGTCGCGACGGAGGTCGGGAGGGTGACCGTCACCAGCATGATCGCCACGTTGGAGGAGGCGATGATCCCGGCGGTCGGCCCGGCGGCCCAGACCAGGCCCGCCAGGAACGTCCAGCAGAGCAGCAGGGCGAGGAAGACGGCCGTGTGGGCGCCCGTGAGATAGCCGAGGAACGTTGACACGGCGAGGCTGCCGCCGGAGGCCAGGGCCAGGGTGGGGCGGGGCCGCCAGGAGCGCTGGAAGGTGGCGATGGCGGCCTGGAAGGCGCCGAAGGCGGACGACGCGGCGACGGCGGGGCCGAAGAGGGCGAGCGAGACGCCGACGACCAGCGCGAGGCCGAGTGCCCCGCGGGCCGCGACGGCGGGCTCGAGCCGCCGCCGCTCGACGGTGAGCCCGGAACGGGCGGTCTCCTTCAGCGCCCGGAACCAGCTCATGCGCCGAGCGTAACCACGAAACCATGCGAAACGGGTGTTTCACCCCGTTGTGGGCTGCGCCCCGCACGGGGTGGGCCGGGGCGCCGTCCCGGCCCACCCGCGCCGCCCTACGGCAGGTGCGGTCTGTTCGGGTGAAGGCCTGCCGCGTCGGCGGCTGTCGCGCCGTGCGTCCAGCCCGCCTCGTCCCACGCCGCGCGCACCCGCGTCGTGCGGGTCTCCGGGAAGAGTTCGTCCGTGCGGGCCGTGACCGCGACCTCCCGGGACGCGAGGGCCGGGAGGAGCGTCGGGGCCTCGGCGGCGACCCGGCGGGACGTCGCCGAGAGCCGGGCGCCGAGCCGGTTCGCGTACGCGAGGAAGAAGGACTGCCGGAAGGACTTCGTGCGCTTGCGGCCGCCCGCCCGCTGCTCCGCCTCCGCCCGCGTCATCGCCGCCGTCCCCTGCACGAGCAGCGAGGTGTAGAGCAGCTCCACCGGATCCAGGTCCGCCTCGAAGCCGACGACGGTCGAGAAGCCGTACGTCTCGTTCCACACCGCCCGGCAGTGGTTCGCCGTCGCGACCGCGTCGAGCAGGATCGCCTTCGCCTGCTCGTACGGCGGCTCGACCCCGATCCGGATCGCGCCCGGCGCCTCCGGGGTCGGCGCACCCGCCGCGAGCGTGGCCTCGTCCAGGCTGTGCCGGGCCATCAGCTCCTGGGCCTTGGCCGTCAGCGCCTCCGCCTCCTCCGGATAGCCCGTCGCCTCCGCCTTGGCGAGCAGCGCCCTGATCCGGGTGAGCATCCGGGGCTCTCCGGCCGCCGCCGGCGGCAGGGCCTCCCCCGGGACGGGTCCGACGGCGTCCAGGCGCGGCAGCCGGACCAGCAGCCGGTACAGCTCCAGGACGGCCGTCGCCCGCGAGAAGCGGTCCGCCGGGCGCCCCTCCGCCGTTTCCAGTGCTTCGAGCTGCGCCTGCCAGCGGTGCGGGAGCCGTGCGTAGCCGGCCGTCTCCGACCTGATCAGCTCCGCCAGGAGCCGTACGTGCTCGTCCGACAGCTCGCGGCGGGCCATCCGCGTCAGGTCCGCCGGCTGCCAGCCCCGCACCCACAGCGTCCGCACGAACTCCTCGCCCCGCCGGGACAGTTCCGCGTCCGCGCCCGGGGCGGCGGCGAGCAGGGAGGCCGCCGTGTCGAGGGAGCCGTCGTCGCTCGCGTACAACGCCTCGAAGGCCTTGTCGATCACGGTCATCCCGTCGTCCTCGCGTCCCATTCCTCGCGCGACCGGGCGATCACCGCACGGTGGTCGAGCGACCAGTCGATCAGCTGCTTGATGAGGTGGGTCATGCTGTGGCCGGTCTCCGTCAGCGCGTACTCCACCTGCGGCGGCGTCGTCGGGTACACCGTCCGCGACACAAGACCGTCGCGCTCCAGACGGCGCAGGGTGAGCGTCAGCATCCGCTGCGAGACGCCGGTGACGAGCCGCTGGAGCTCCCTGAACCTCCGTGGCCCGGCGGCGAGTTCGACGACCACGTGCACCGTCCACTTGTCGCCGAGCCGGTCCTGGACGTCCCGCACCCCGCAGTCCTCGGCGCAGCTCACCAGGGGCTCGGTGGTTACCTCCGTGTGCCCTTCCGACATGAATGTGCCTCCTTCCGCGATCTTCCACGTCCGCTCACGATGGTCTCAGCCGTCACGCTCTCTGGAGGAATCCATGCTGCTCGTCACCGGCGTCTCCGGCGCCCTCGGCTCACTCGTCGCCGAACGGCTCGCCGGGCGCGACGACGTCGTCCTCGGCACCCGCGCCGGGCTTCCCGGCACCCGCCGCCTCGACTTCGACGCGCCGGAGACCCTCCCGGAGGCCTTCGCCGACGTGGACACCCTGCTCCTGATATCCGCCGGGTACGGGGAGGACGACGTCGTCGTCGCCCGCCACGAGGCCGCGATCTCCGCCGCCGAGGCCGCCGGTGTCCGGCACGTCGTCTACACGAGCCTCTCCGGCGACGGCGACCACCTCGCGTACGCGCTCGCGCACCGCTGGACCGAGCGGCGGCTGACGCGGTCCACGACCCTCGACTGGACGATCCTCCGCAACGGCCTCTACGCCGAGCTCCTGACGTGGATCGCGACCCCCGACGCGCAGCACCGCATCACGGGTCCGCTCGGCGAGGGCCGCCTCGCCGCCGTCGCCCGCGCGGACCTCGCCGACATCGCCGTCACCGTCGCCACGGACCCGGCCGCGCACCGGAACCGGGTGTACGAGCTCGTCGGCGAGCGCCCCCTCGGCGGCGCCGACCTGGCGGCGGCCCTGGGCGCCGAGTACGCCCCCGGCACCCTCGCGGACGCCCGCACCGCGCTCGCCGCCTCCGGGGCCGTGCCCTTCCAGGTGCCGATGCTGGCGAGCACGTACTCGGCGATCGCCCACGGCTTCCTGGACGGTACGGGCGTGCAGCGCGGCGACCTGCGCGCGCTGCTCGGCGGGCGCGAACCGCTCGACGCGCTTGAGGTGTTCGTGAAGGCGGTACGGGAGGGGTAGGGGTAGGGGCAGCACTACCCCTGGGACGCCCGTTGGTGGTCGTGATCGGCGCGGGCCGGAACGGTTCGCTTGAGCCATGACCTCGAACGCCGCCGTACGGCTCCGCCGGCTCACCCGGCACCACCGTGACGTCCACGCCCTCGACGGCGTCGACCTCGACTTCCGCGCCGGGACCTTCACCGCCGTCATGGGGCCCTCCGGCTCCGGCAAGTCCACCCTCCTCCAGTGCGCCGCCGGGCTCGACCGGCCCACCGCCGGGACCGTGGAGGTCGGCGGCGTCGCCCTGGAGGGCCTGAGCGAGCGGCGCCTCACGCTGCTGCGGCGGGACCGGATCGGCTTCGTCTTCCAGTCCTTCAACCTGCTGCCCTCCCTGACCGCCGCGCAGAACGTGGCCCTGCCGCTCCGGCTGGCGGGCCGCCGCGTGTCCCGTGCCGCGATCCGGGAGGCACTCGCGCGCGTGGGGCTCGCCGGCCGGGAACGCCACCGGCCCGGCGAGCTGTCCGGCGGCCAGCAGCAACGGGTCGCGATCGCCCGGGCGTTGATCACCGGCCCGGCCGTTCTCTTCGGCGACGAACCGACCGGCGCGCTCGACTCGACGACGAGCCGCGAGGTCCTCGGCATGCTCCGGGACCTCGTCGACCGGGACGGCCAGACGATCGTCATGGTCACCCACGACCCGGTGGCGGCGTCCCGCGCGGACCGCGTGGTCTTCCTGACCGACGGAAGGGTCGCGGGCGAGCTGACGGGGCCGACGGTGGAGACGGTGACGGCACGGATGACGGGCCTTGAGACGGGAGCCGACGCGGCGCGGCGGGGGCAGGGGCCGGGCGGCTTCAGCCCGGCCGGCGGCCGGGAGCCCCGCGGTGGCGGCGCGGCCGGTGCCCGCGGTCCCGGCGGTGCCTCCGCCGGAGGTGCGGGGTGCTGAGCGTCGTGTGCTCCGGGCTTCGTGACCGGTGGGCCTCCTTCCTCGGGGGGTTCGTCGCGCTCGCGCTCGGTGTGGGGCTGCTCGTCACCACGGGGCTCGGGCTCTCCGCCACCTTTCACGCGCCCGAGCGTTCTCCCCAGCGGTTCGCCTCCTCGCCCGTCGTCGTCCAGGGCCGGGACCGGCTGACGCTCGACGTGCGGCGCGGGCCCGGCACCGTACCCGTGGAGCAGCGGCTCGACCGTCCACAGCCTGTGGACGAAGAACTGCTCCGCGCACTCCGCGCCCGCTGGACCGTCACCGCCTCCGGCGGCCCCGACGCCGTCGGCGTCGACGCCCCCGCCGCCGACGTCCGGGCGCTCGTCGGCGGCCGCGCCCGCGTCCTCACCGGGAACGAACGCGCCCAGGCCGACCCCGACCCCGAACGGGACGCCCGCGCCCTCGTCACCCTCAACGCCCTGCTCGGCACCTCCGGCGGCGTCACCGCCTTCGTCTCCGTCTTCGTCGTCGCCTCCACCTTCGCCTTCGCCGTGGCGCTGCGCCGGCGCGAGTTCGGGCTCCTGAGGACCGCCGGAGCCACCCCCGGCCAGATCCGGCGGCTCCTCCTCGCCGAGGCCGCGGTGCTCGGCGTGCTCGCCTCCGCCGCCGGGTGCGCGCTCGGCGCCCTCGGCGCGCCCCTCCTCGCCGGGACCCTCGTCGACGGCGGCCTCGCGCCCGCGTGGTTCACGACCGGCGACGCCGCCTGGCCGTTCCACGCGGCCTTCTGGACCGGCGTGGCCGTCGCCCTCGCCGGGGCCGTCGCCGCGTCCCGGCGGGCCGGGAGGGTCGGCCCGACGGCCGCGCTGCGCGACGCGGACGTCGACGCCGACGCCCTGCCCCCCGGCCGGGCCGTCCTCGGCACGGGCCTGCTGCTGGCCGGTCTCGGGCTCCTCGCCTGGACCTGCGCCACGGACCCGTCCGCGCTGCTCAAGCGGAAGACGTACACGACGCTCCCGATGCTCCTGATCAGCGGCGTCGCCCTGCTGTCGCCGCTCCTCGTCCGGCCGGCGGCGCGTCTCCTCCGGGCGCGCGGGGCGGTGGGCACGCTCGTACGGGAGAACAGCGCGGCCGCCGTCCGCCGCACCGCGGCCGCCGCCGCGCCCGTCCTCGTGACCGTGGCGCTCGCGGGGACGCTGTTCGGGTCGGCGGCGAGCGTCACGCGCACGAAGGAGGCCGAGGCGCGGGAGCAGACGACGGCTCAGTACGTGGCGAGGGGGGAGGATTTGGGGCCGGTGACGGCGCCGGCCGGGGCCGTGGTGTCCCCCACCGGGGCGACATCCGTCTTCGTACGGGACGGGGACGCGGCCGTCGTGAAGTACGGGGCGCGGGCGGTCGCCGACCCGGCCGCCTTCGCGGAGCTCGCCCGGCTGCCGGTCGTCGCCGGGGACCTGCGGGACCTGGACGACCGGTCGATCGTCGTCAACGAGGAGTTCGAGCGGCAGCGGGTCGGCGGGACGGTGGACGTGTGGCGGGCGGACGGGAGCGGTCCGGTACGGCTCCGGATCGTGGCCGTCCTCGCGCGCGGCACCGGCGACAACGGGCCGTACGTCACCCGGGCGAACGCGCCCGGCGCCACCCTCGACCGGATCGACGCGCGCGGGGGCGGGACGGCGACGGTCCGGGCCCTGGAGGCGAGCGGCGGAACGGTCGGGCAGCCGGCGAGCGGCACCTCTCAGAACCGCCTCGGGATGATCCTGGTCCTCGGCATCGCCCTCGTCTACACGGTGATCGGCCTCGCCAACACCCTGCTGATGGCGACGGCGGTACGGGGCCGGGAACTGGCCTCGCTGCGGCTCGCCGGGGCCACCCGCGGCCAGATCCTGCGGGTCGTGACGGGCGAGGCGGCACTCGCCGTCGCGATCGGGACGATGCTGGGCCTGGTGGTGACCGGGCTCGTCCTGGGCGCGCTGGGAGCGGCCCTGGCGGCCCTCTCGGCGCCCGTGGCACTGGTCCTGCCGTGGCCGGTCCTCGCCTCGGCGGCGGGCGTGTGCGGCGTGGTCGCGGTCGCCGCGTCGGGCGTCCCCGCGTGGCGGCTCACGCGCTGAGCGGCCATGGTGGGATGACAGGGCGGTGACCGGGGTCGGAGCCGGGTCACCGCCCTGTCCGCGTGGCCCCGCGCCCGCCAGACCGGGCACCCGGCCCACCCCCGTGCGGCCGGGCGCCCGCCGGGACAGGCCCTAGCCCGCCGGGGTGCCGTGCCAGTCCGGGGCCAGGACCGACCAGATCTCCTCGTCGTGCCGCACCCCCCGGTACGCGTAGCTCGCCCGCAGGACCCCGTCCCGTGTCATGCCGAGGCGCCGTGCCACCGCGATGCTCGGTGCGTTGTCGGAGGAGACGACCCACTCGACCCGGTGGACGCCCCGTACCCGGATCGCCCAGTCGATGAGGACCCGCGCCGCCCGGGTCACCAGGCCCTTGCCGGCGGCCGCCGGTTCCAGCCAGCAGCCGGCCTCGGCGTAGCCGCCCGGCACGTCGAGCCTCCGGAGGATGACCGCGCCGACGAGCGTGCCGTCCGACCAGATGCCGTGGATCCGGCCCGTGTCGGTCGCGACCTTCTCCGCGTACAGCCTGAGGTAGGCCCGGCTGGACTCCAGGTCCGTCACCACGTCGGGGAGCCCGTTGCGCGCGCCGATGAACTCCCGCCCCCGGTCCATGTGCGCGAGGAACTCCTCCGCCTGCCACGGTTCCAGCGGGCGCAGCTCCGCGCCGTCGTCTCCCAGGGACATCGCGTACATCGGCGGCATCGCCTTTCTCGTCGGGACCCGTCTCACGTGCCTTACGGGATCAGGACGATCTTGCCTCGTACGTGCCCCGACTCGCTCGACTCCTGCGCCCTGGCCGCCTCCTTGAGCGGCAGGGACTCCGCCAGCCGGACCGTCAGCGCGCCCTCCGCCGCCAGGCGGGCCTGGGCGGCGAGCCCGGCGCGTACGGCCTCCGGGGCGCCCGTGACGCCCGAGAAGACGATGCCGTGCTCCGCCGCGTCCGTCGCCGCGATCGTCACGATCCGCTCCTTCGCCGCCTCACCGCCGCCGAGCAGTTCGACGGCGACCGGCAGCACGCCGTGCCCGGCCGCGTCGAAGACCGCGTCGACGCCCTGCGGGGCGGCGGCGCGGACCGCGCCGGCGAGGCCCTCCCCGTACGCGACGGGGACCGCGCCGAGTTCGCGCAGGTAGCCGTGGTTGGACTCCGAGGCGCTGCCGATCACCGTGATCCCGGCCGCGACGGCGAGCTGGACGGCCACCGAGCCGACGACGCCGGCCGCGCCGTGCAGGAACAGCGTCTCGCCCTCCCGCACCCGGAGCAGGTCCAGGACGCGCTGGGCGGTCTCGCCGGCCACCGGGAGGCTCGCGGCGGCCTCCCAGGAGAGCCCGGCGGGCTTGGGGGCGACGGTGCCGGCGATGGCGTACTCGGCGTAGGCGCCGGTCTCCGTCCAGCCGAGGACCTCGTCGCCGACGGCCAGGTCGGTGACGCCCTCGCCGAGCGCGTCGACGGTGCCGGCGAACTCCAGGCCCGGGACGGCGGGGAAGGTCGTCGGGTAGAACTGCTCGACCCAGCCGTAACGCCGCTTCCAGTCCACCGGGTTGAGTCCGACCGCCGCGACCTTGACCCGCACCTCACCCGGTCCCGGCTCCGGCTTCGCGACGCCGGTCTCGTGTCGCAGCACCTCGGGGCCGCCGAACTCCTCGTACACGATCGCTTCCATGTCAGCCTCCGTCGCTGCCCGTTGCGTCTTCGATCTTTCCTCGATGCCCCGAGCCTGCCGCCCCGGCCCCCTTCCTCCCGCCCACCCAACGGCCAGTCCCACCTGGCCGAAAGACGGGCCGTCACCTGACCGCCCCGGATTAGGCTGAACCGCATGGACGCGCCCACGCTGACCACCGCGTACGAGATCATCCGGCAGCCGCTCGGGGAGATCCTCCCCAAGGTCTCGGCCGCCCTCGCCCCGCTCGTCCCGCACGTCGACGCGGCCGAACTCTCCACCCACTGCGCCCACTCCCCCTTCAAGACCCTCGGTGGTACGGAGCTGATGACCTCCGCCGAACTCGCCCCGCTGCTCGCGGCCGGCGTCCCGGGCGCCCCCTGGCAGGGCCGCGCCGTGATCGGCGGCCGGGAGCGCGAGGTCGTCGCCGTCACCAGCCACGCGACCCGGCGCGGGGCGGTCCTCGTGCTCGTACGGGAGGACGGCGCCGCCCCGGCCGACGCGGCCGCCCTCAGCGTCGCGCAGGCGCTGTGGGACCTGGTCGCCGCACACTTCGACCGGTTCGCGACGGAGGCCATGCCGGGCGCGCTCGCCCGCTCACGGGCCGCCGCCGACACCCGGGCCCGGGTCATCGCCGAGCTCACCGCCTCGCACGCGGCGGCGCTGTCCGGGGTCCTCGGGGTGCTGCGCAGCCGGGCCCTCGACGACACGACCGCCCGGACCACCGCCACCGACCTGGCCGCCTCCGCGCTCATCGAGATGCGGGCCGAACAGCGGCGGGACCGGGCGCTCGCGGAGGAACCCGCCGAGGACGCCTTCGAGCGGCTCGCCGGCGAGCTCCGGCCGATGCTCCGGCACAGCAGGGTCCGGCTCGAACTCGGCGCGCCCGACTCCACACGCTCGCTGGCTGCGGACGTCGCCCACAGCGCGCGGGCCATCGTCCGGTCGCTGCTCCTGATCGTCCTGGAGCAGGAGTCCGTGCACCGGGTGCACGTCGGCTGGCAGCTCACCGAGCACGAACTGCGGGCCTCCGTGCGTGACGACGGCGCGGGCGCGCTCGCCGCCTGCGACCTGGGGGCGGGGACGATCCGGGACCGGCTCGACGTCCTCGGCGGGCGGCTCGACATGGACGCGGTGCCGGGCTGGGGCACGACGATCACCGCCGTCATCCCCCTCGCGACCCCGGAGGCGCCCGTCGAGGCCGCCCACCCGCTGACGGGCCTCGGGGAGCGCGAGGTGGAGGTGCTGCGGCACCTGGCGCTCGGGCACCGGAACCGGCGGATCGCGGAGGAGCTGCACATCAGCGAGTCGACGGTGAAGTTCCACGTCGCGAACATCCTGAACAAGCTGGGCGTCGACTCCCGGGGCGAGGCGGCGGCCCTGTTCCACGCGGCCGCGTAGCGCCTCCCCGGTCTTCCGCTCGGCGGCATGACCCGTCCCTCCGGCCTGGCTCCCCGGGGGTGTCAGTAGCGGGTGCCAGACTCGCACCCATGAGCGAGAGGTGGGCGCTGGACGCCGAGGCCGAGGGGGACGGAGCGCTGCTCGTGCCCCTCGGGCCCGACGGGCTGCCCGCCGGGCCCGTGCGGCGCGAGCCGGACCTCGTGGCGGCCGTGCGGGACCGCCCCGGCGTCGCCCGCTGGGTGTGGCGGTCGACGGCCGGGGTCTATCCGCGGCTCCTCGCCGCCGGCGTCCGCGTCGAGCGCTGCTACGACATCGAGGACGCCGAGCAGCTCCTCCTCGGCCACGAGGGGCGGCTCGGCGAGCCCCGGTCGGCCGCCGCCGCCTGGGCGCGCCTGCGCGACGCCCCCGTACCGCCGGATCCGCCGCAGCGCGCCGCCGAGCCCGGTTCGCAGGACTCGCTCTTCGAGCCGCGCCCCACCGTCTCCGTGCCCTTCGACGGGCTCCTCGCGGTCTACGCGGAGCAGCTGCGCCGCCACGACCGGGCGGAGCATCCGGGCAGGATGCGGCTGCTCACGGCCGCCGAGTCGGCGGGGATGCTGGTGGCCGCCGAGATGCACCGGGCCGGGCTGCCGTGGCGGGCGGACGTGCACCGGGACCTCCTGAACGAGCTGCTCGGCGAGCGGTACGCGGGCGGAGGCGAGCCGCGCCGCCTCGCGGAGCTCGCGGACGAGGTGTCGGCGGCGTTCGGCCGCCGGGTCCGGCCGGATCTGCCGGCGGACGTGGTGAAGGCCTTCGCGCAGGCCGGGATCCGGGTGAGGTCGACGCGCCGCTGGGAGCTCGCCGAGCTCGACCACCCGGCCGTGGAGCCGCTCCTCGCGTACAAGAAGCTGTACCGGATCTGGACGGCGCACGGCTGGTCGTGGCTGGCCGACTGGGTGCGCGACGGCCGTTTCCGGCCGGAGTACCTGCCGGGCGGCACGGTCAGCGGCCGCTGGACGACGAACGGCGGCGGGGCCCTGCAGATCCCGAAGGTGATCCGGCGGGCGGTGGTCGCCGACGAGGGCTGGCGGCTCGTGGTGGCCGACGCCGACCAGATGGAGCCGCGCGTGCTCGCCGCGATCTCCCGCGACCCGGGCCTGATGGAGGTCGCGGGGCACCCCGACGACCTGTACACCCGGCTGTCCGACCGCGCGTTCTCCGGCGACCGCGACCACGCCAAGATCGCGCTGCTCGGCGCGATCTACGGGCAGACCAGCGGCGACGGCCTGAAGAACCTGGCGGCGCTGCGCCGCCGCTTCCCGCGCGCGGTGGCCTACGTCGACGACGCGGCGAAGGCGGGCGAGGAGGGCCGGCTCGTACGGACCTGGCTGGGCCGCACCAGCCCGCGGGCGGTCGGGGCGGGCGAGGACGACGAGGCCGGGCTGCCGCAGGAGGGCGGCGAACCGGAGGCGGAGAGCGGCGAGTTCGTCCCCGGGTACGCCTCGGGGAACGCGCGGGCGCGCGGCCGGTTCACCCGTAACTTCGTCGTGCAGGGCAGCGCCGCCGACTGGGCGCTGCTGATGCTGGCGGCGCTGCGGCGCTCCCTCGCCGGGATGCGGGCGGAGCTGGTGTTCTTCCAGCACGACGAGGTGATCGTGCACTGCCCGGCGGAGGAGGCGGGGGCGGTGACGGAGGCGATCCGGGCGGCGGGGGACGAGGCCGGGCGGATCGCGTTCGGGGAGACGCCGGTCCGCTTCCCGTTCACGACGGCGACGGTCGAGCGGTACGCGGACGCGAAGTAGGAGGGGGGCGGGACGCAAGTCGGCCCGCCCCCCTCCCCGTACTCCTACTTCAGCGGCAGCTTCTTCCACTTCGGGCTCAGGGCGATCGCCTTCAGCTGCTCCATCGTCAGCGCGGGCTCCTCGCGGGTCGCGGCCTGGTACTGCGCGGCCGAGTTGAAGGCGGAGACGATGACGCGGAAGCCCTGCGGGGTCAGGGTGTCGACGTTCCACCACACGACACCTTCGCCGCCCTTCTCGCCGGGCTGCTGCGTGGACCTGACCTTGGTGCCGTCGGGCAGGGTGACGACGTCGTCACCGGTGAAGAGGTCGGCGATCTTCCCGGCGCTGGGCTGGACGTCGAAGCCGATCATGCTCGCGCCCTTGCCGTCGTCGACGACGACGTAGCCGTGGCCGTCCCCGCCGCCGTGGGACTTCACGGTGAGGCCCTGGGGCAGGAGGGAGCGCAGGGTGGACTGGACGGCGGCCGCGCTCGGCACGCCCGGCAGCCGGACCTCGTCCGGTCGGAGCTTCTTCGGGAGCGCGGGCAGCCGGGCGATCAGCGGCCGCCAGGCCTCGGCGGTGACGAGGGCCTTGAGCTGGGCGGGGCTGAAGGGCGGGTTCTCGCGGCTGATCGGGGCGCCCTTCTCGGCGGCGGCGTTGTACTCGCTCGCGTCGATCAGGATGCCCTCCTTGGTGAGCAGGACCGCCCGCCAGTTCTTGGTCTCCTCGCGCTTGTCGGCGTACTCGTACCCCCGGATGACCATGAGCCGGTCACCGCCCGGCAGTCGCTCGCTGGTGCAGGAGTCGAAGGGGACGAAGGCCTTGTCGGGGCACGTGACCTGGCCCGTACCGGACTCGGCGGTGTCCCCCGCCCGGTAGAGGCCGACGCTGACGCCCGCCTTGCCGTCGCCGTCGTCGTAGACGCCCGTGACGGACTGGCCCGTGCCGTCCAGGTCGTCGAACTTCCACTGCCCGGCCGGGGTGTTGGCCTTCAGGACGGCGGCGATGTCCTTCACCGGGATCTGCGCCTCGGGCCGCGGCTCCTTGCCGGAGGCGGCGGTCCCGTGGGACCGCCCCTGCTGCGGGGGCGCCGCCACCGAGGTCGTCGTCGACTGCCCGGCGGGGCCGAGGAGCGAGCCGCCGTACGCGCCGCCGATGCCGACGGCGGCGAGCGCGAGGACGCCGCCGGTCACGGCGAGGCGGCGGCGCACCAGGAGGCGCCGGCCGCGCTGGAGCCCGCCTTCGGCCAGCTCGCGCCGGTCGTCGACGGCGAAGCCGTCACCGGCACTGCGCAGGACCGCGCCGAGCTCCTCCTCGAAGCGCTGGGTTTCTTCGTTCTGGGGCATGCCGAGATCACCGTCTCCGGTCGGTAGGGAAGCAGGAAGAGTGCGTGGTCAGCGGGTGGCGAACTCGGCGACGCTGCCGCCGAGTCGTTCCCGCAGCTTCGCGAGCGCCCGCACCGAGCGGGTGCGTACCGCGGCGGAGCTGACGTGCAGGGCGTCGGCGGTCTCCTCGATGCTGCGGTCCTCCCAGTACCGCAGCACCACGACCGCCCGGTCCTTCGGTGCGAGCCCGGCCAGCGCGTCGAGCAGCGCGATCCGCAGGGCGGGGTCCTCGCCGTGCTCGGGGGCGCGGTCGGGCAGCTCGCCGAGGGGGCGCTCGGTGGCCGAGCGGCGCCGCTGGTGGCTGAGGAAGGTGCGGACGAGCACGGTCTGGGCGTACGCGGCGGGGTTCCCGATCCGGGCCATGCGGCTCCAGTGGGCGTACATCCGGCCGAGCGTCTCCTGGGTGAGGTCCTCGGCGAGATGCGTGTCACCGCTGGTCAGCAGGCACGCCGAGCGGAACAGGTGCCCTGTGCGTGCGGAGGCGAACTCCAGGAACTCGTCCGCGCGGGACTTTCTCATGCCCCTCCTTTCCCTCGCGGTCACGTGGTGTGGTCGCCGTACACCCCATTGACGCGACGGGGGAGAGGAAATGTTTCAGCCTGACGTATCCGAAGAAGCGGAATCGGGTAATCCTGTTTGTATGAACACTCTCAGCGCAGCAGAGAACCTGGCCGCTGGGGTTTGGCAGTCAGGTCTGGCCCAGGTCATCGGCGGGCTCGTGGTCGTCGCCGTCCTCATCGGCGCCGTCTGGCTGGGCTTCCGGCTCAGCGACCGCGAATCCAAGAAGCCGAATCCGGAAGAACAGCCGCACCGGCCCGACACCGGCGCGCTGCCCGGCGAGGTGGAGGAGTACCGCAAGCCCTCCGAGATGCCGCAGACCGACGGCGAGCACCGGCTCATGCCCTACCAGCTCAAGAACGCCGGAGAGGCCTCGACCGACCCACCCTCCGAGGAGAAGCGCAAGTGGGGCGGCATCTCCAGCGGTGGCTTCGGCAGCGGTGGCACGGGCCACGGCGACTGACCGCGGACCGGCTGACGCCCGTCCGTCGGCACCCTGACCCAAGAAAAGCCCAGCCGTACTCGGCTGGGCTTGGTCCGGCTCCGGTTCCGGCACGCGCTCCGGTCACACCTGGGCGGCCGCCGGCTCACCGCCCAGGATCCGGCCCGCTCGCGAGGCGATGTGGGCCGGCGGGGCGAAGTCCGCGGGGAGGAGCGGGTCGGTGACCGGCTCGCCGAAGGTGGTCACCACCGGCAGCACCCCCGCCCACAGGCCGAGCGCGGCGTCCTCGGACTCGCCGTCGTCCGGCGGGCCGGAGGCGGTCTTCACCGAGGCCTCGGTGAGGTCGAGCGCCAGCACCGCCGTCGCGGCCAGCTCCTTGCGGCTGGGCTGCCGCGCGTACTCCCACTGGCCCGGGGAGCTCTGCTCGGTCAGGGCCCGCAGGCCGCGGAGCTTCTCCTCCGGGTCGGTGACGATCTCGGGGACGCCGTAGATCATCGCGCAGCGGTAGTTGACCCCGTGCTCGAAGACGGACCGGGCGAGGACGAGGCCGTCGACGTGCGTGACCGTGACGCAGACGGTGGTGTCGGGAGCCTGGACCAGGCTGCGGCTGGCGACCGAACCGTGCAGGTAGAGCCGGTCGCCGTCCACGCCGTACGCGGTGGGCACCACCATCGTCGTGCCGTCGACGGTGACGCCGAGGTGGCAGAGGAAGCCCGCGGCGAGCACGGCGTCCAGGTCGGCCCGCCGGTGGCTGCCCTTGTGACGCATCCGGCGCAGCCGGGTCCGCTCGGTGACGGCCATCGCGCCGTCACCGCAGGCGGCGGCGTCGATGTCGGCGTCGGTGGTGGTGCTCATGGTGAGCTCTCCTCAGGGTGTGGTCGTTGGTGTTGTTGTACGGGGGATCAGCCCGACAACGCCACCGGCGCCCGCCTGTCGGAACGGGGGCGCCCCACAAGGGAGTCACGGGTCTCGACGGGCGACTTCACGATGCGATCGGCTCATTGCCGACCTTGGTCCCGGCGACCGGCGTGGCGAGCGAGCGTTCGGCGGCGCGGGCCGCGGGCGGGGTGAGGACGGCGGCAAGGGGGACGATGGCGGCGATGACCAGCCAGCCCGCCATGTGCCAGTTCATGGCGAGGAAGGTGTACGCGGCCGGCGCCCACACGGAACCGATCGTCTGGCCGACCTGCTTCACGCCCTGGTATTCGCCGCGCCGGGCGGGATCGGACAAGAGCGCCGCGAATCCCCAGCCCGCCGCCGCCTGGAAGAGTTCGGCACCGGTCAACACGATGTGCGCCAGCCAGACCAGAGCGATGGTCAGCCACGTGGCGATGCCTTCGGTGAACATGATGACCAGGCAGGAGGCGACGAAGCAGACGGCGCTCCGGTACGTCGCCCGAATCCCGCCCGACAGTGTGTCGGTGCCGCGAGCGGTCACGGTCTGCAGAGCCACCACCATGAGGGTGTTGCTCACGGTCAGTCCTGCCAGGAGCGCCCGAGGCGCATTGGTGTTCTCCACCAGCCAGAGTGGAATGACCACCATGAGGATGACCTGGTTCGTGGACACCACACCGCTCAGGACGGAGACGGCGAGAAACGGACGATTGCGCAGCGCGCCGCCCCACTTGCGACGCTCGCGCCGATCCGACGGGGCGGGATCCTCGACGGGGCCGGCCGCCTTGGGCAGTCGGAGGATCACCGCTGCGTTGATCAGCATCACCACCCCGACGAACAAGGGGAGCATCCGGACGGCCGTATCGCTTCCCGTTGCCAGGGCCAGGCCGCCGAGTCCCGCGCCGATGGCGAACCCGGCGTTCAATGCGCTTCGGTTGTAGGCGACCCCCGCGATCCGCTCCTTCTCGGGGTAGAGGTTGAGCACGTACGCGCCATAACCCGTGGATCCAGCGACGTTGGCCAGCCCGAGGACCGTGACGATCAGCAGGTAGCCGGAGAACCCGCGCGCCGCCGGGTAGGCCAGGTAGCAGGCCGCCTCCACGAGAGACGCCACGGCCCACGCGGCCTTCGGGCCGACCCGGTCGGCGACCCGGCCCAACGGCACGGCGGCGATGAACGCGCCGATTCCGGCGATCGTCAGGCCCAGGCCGACCTCGGCGGCGGAGAGGCCGACGACTTTGGTGAAGAAGACCGCGTTGGTGGTGAGGTAGCTGCCGGTGCCCAGCCCGTAGAGCAGCGCCTGAGCACTGACTCGCCCCGCGGTCCGCGACGGCGGGGCCATTCGCCGGAGCGTGCGAGCGAACGGGCCGCGAGGGGCGGGCGGCGGTACGTCTGGGGTGTATCGCGGCATGCGCGTACGCCCTTTCCTGGGTTTCGGTAATCGGACTTGACGCACTCTCAGCGCAGCGCCGTCTGGTCGGCTGCTGACAGTGCCAATGACTCGGCATCGGAGCCGAACACGCTCAGCTGGAACGGAGTGTTCGCGTGGGGGTGCACAACGGCCTGGAGCCGGATGTCCAACGGGTCGGCTCGCTCGTGCGGCCAGGTCGGATACGCGAAGAACAGCAACGGTGGAGTCAGCCCCTCGTCATGCACCACACGCGTGAGCACGTCCTCGGAGCCGTCGACGCGCAGCGCGGATCGGGGCACTGGACGGAAACCCAGCATCCACTTGTACGCCGCCAGGCCCGCCTTGCCGATGTGCCCGTAGAGGTTGGGGTCCCACCCCAGGCTGACCAGTGGCCTCTCGTGGCCCCGGGCGGCCTTCATCAGGGCAAGGTAGAGGACCCGGGACAGGTTCTGGCTTCGCAGGCCGCTCCGTTCGCCGTACAGCCCGCCCGTGTAGACACCCCGGCCGTGATCGTTGAGCGTGATCATGCCGGCGCACATGGTTCCGTCGCCGTCTCGGATGACCAGCATGTCCAGGTCCGGACCGATGCCCAGCACCTCTTCCGGCGTGGTCACGACTTGGGTGGCGAAGGCCATGCCGGCCAGGGACGCCCGGTAGAGCGGCAGCCACTCCGCGGCCAGCGCGGGCGTGATTTCCTCGACACGCTCAAGCGTCATCTCGGAGGCCTGGAAATCCCTGAGTGCCTTTCGCACGGCGTACCGCGGGTTATGCCCGAGACCCGCGATGTATTCCTCTTCGGATCCCTTCGGATCCGCGATCCAGATGACCTTGGTGGGCCGGTAGCGGAATCCCTCGGCCAGCCACTCGCCGCCGGATGCCGGCGGCGGCGTCACGTCGACGACGTGCGCGTCTCTGCGGGCCTTGAGTGCGTTCCACGCCGAGTGGTCGTTCGCCGTAAGGGTGGCCGTGACCAGTCCCTCGTCATCCTGCAGCATCCGTAGCCTTCCATTCGTGATCAGAACGGCCGCTATCGTCAAGCCGGCGGTGCCAGTGACTCGGCATCGGAGCCGAACACGCTCAGCTGGAACGGAGTGTTCGCGCTGGGGTGCACAACGGCCCGGAGCCGGATGTCCATCGGGTCGGCTTGCTCGTGCGGCCAGGTCGGATAGGCGAAGAACAGCAACGGTGGAGTCAGTCCCTCGTCATGCACCACACGCGAGAGCACGTCCTCGGAGCCGTCGACGCGCAGCGCGGATCGGGGCATCGGGCGGAACCCCAGCATCCACTTGTACGCCGCCAGGCCCGCCTTGCCGATGTGCCCGTAGAGGTTGGGCTCCCATCCCAGGCTCACCAGTGGCATCTTGTGGGCCCGGGTGACGTTCACCAAGGCGAGATCGAGTACCCGGCACAGGTTCCTGGTTCGCGGGCCGCTCCGTTCGCCGTACAGCCCGCCCGTGTAGACACCGCGCCCGTGATCGTTGAGCGTGACCAAGCCGGCGCACATGTCTCCCTGGCCGTCCCGGATGACCAGCATCTCCAGGTCCGGACCGATGCCCAGCACCTCTTCCGGCGTGGTCACGAACGGGGTGGCGAAGGCCATGCCGGCCAGGGACGCCCGGTAGAGCGGCAGCCACTCCGCGGCCAGCGCGGGCGTGATCTTCTCGACGTGCTCAAGCGTCATCTCGGAGGCCCGGAACTCCCTGAGCACCCTTCGCATGGTGTGCCGCCGGTTGTACCCGAGACCCTCGATGTATTCCTCTTCGGATCCCTTCGGATCCGCGATCCAGATGACCTTGGTGGGCCGGTAGCGGAATCCCTCGGCCAGCCACTCGCCGCCGGATGCCGGCGGCGGCGTCACGTCGACGACGTGCGCGTCCTTGCGGCCCTTGAGTGCGTTCCACGCCGAGTGGTCGTTCGCCGCAAGGGTGGCCGTGACCAGTCCCTCATCGTGCCGCAGCATCCGCAGCCCTCCCGTGTCTCATCGAATGCATCAGGCCGCCCCGACCGGCGCCCGTTCGCCGCCGAAGGCGCGCGCGATGGCCAGAGCCGCGCCGACCATCAGCACACCCCCGACGATCAGGGTCGTGCGAGGGCTCAGTTCCGCACTGAGGGGACCCACCAGCACCTGCCCCAGCGGTACGCCGATGAAGGACCCGAGGGCGTCGTACGAGTACACCCGCCCCAGCTTGTCCGGCTCGATCCTGTCCTGGAGGGTCGTCTCCCAGACGGTGCCGAAGACCTCCATGGACAGGCCTCCGACGAACGCGGCCAGGAGCAGCACCGCGAAGGTCGGATAGACGCCCAGGGCGAGCGGCAGCGCGGCGCCGAGGGGAAGCGCCAGGAGTCCGGCGCGCAGCGAGATGCTCCGGCCGCTCCTCATGATCAGAACGGCCGCCACCGTCAGGCCGGCGATCTGGGCGCCGAGTACGAGGCCCCAGAGGTGACTGCCGAAGGTCTCCTCGGCCATGACCGGCCCCAGCACGGGGATGGTGCCGGAGTAGCACAGGTTCATCACCGTCGAGCCGACGATGGCCTGCCACAGCCACTTCTGCTCCGAGAAGGCCACCCAGCCGCCCCGGACCTGGCTCATCAGCGATTCCTTCTTCGACGCGATGCCGGCGGGGACCCGGACCCGTGAGAACAGGACTCCGGAGACGGCGAAGCAGAGCGCGTCGAAGGCGATGAGCCAGCCGGGGGCGGCTACGAGCAGGAAGAGCGCCGCGAGTGCTCCGGAGCCCACGGAGCTCAGGTTCAGGGTCAGTCGCATGGCCGCGTTGGCCTGGGGGCGCATGTCGTCCGGGACGGTCTGCGGCAGGAGCGCCGACGAGGCCGGGGACGCGAACGCCGCGCAGATCCCGTTCAGCAGGGCCAGGAGGGTCAGCGGGGCCAGGGAGCCGCCACCGGACAGGATGTACCAGGCCACGACCCCTTGCGTGACGGCGCTGGCCGCACTCGATCCCTCGAGGACCACGGACCGTGGGAACCGGTCGGCGAGGATTCCTCCCGCCAGGACGAACAGCAGGTTGCCGGCGGACCTCGCGCCGACGACGATGCCGATCGTGGCGGCGCCCCCGCCGGCATCGATGATGGCGAGTGCGAGTCCGATGGGCGCGACGGTGTTGCCCAGGATCGCCAGCGTGCGGCCCGCGAGGAGCCACCGGAAGGCGGAGGGGAGCCCGGTGAGGGTACGGAACGTCAAGCGCTTTCTCCGTCTCGGTGCCCATCGATGACCAACAACACCGCTCCTCCGCCGATCACCGAATTACCCTCCGGTGCATGCAGGGTGAGGTTTTGCCTGCGCGAAATGCCTCGTTTAGCTGAAAGCCATCCGAAGGGTGCGCCCCGATTCAGGCGTCGCGGACCGGTCCGGTCTTATAGTCGTCTCGGATGCTAATCACAGCTTCCCTTGGCCGTCAATCGGCCCCCTAGGCGCTGGTGTTGCGGTCGAAGACCGTGCCGGCGCGCGCCGAGGGCCAGCAGAACCCGCAGGTCGCGGCGGACTCGGGGTCCGCGGGAGACCGTCCGCGAGCGGCGGCGGGGAGGGAGCCGGGGGCTGCGGTCGGGCACTGCCACATGTCAGGGGCGACGCGGGGGCGACCCGTCCTAGACTCAGGGGGCCTGTCGATAAATCCATTGAAATCCATGGGAGTCCAATGGATTTCAACGGCCCAGGATCCCGGCCTCCTGGCCAACCATTCGAATGTGCTGCTTCATTGCACGAACTGTCTCCACTTTCACGAAGGAAGCTGGCTGAGTCATGAGCGCCGTGTCCATCCATATGGTTCTGCATGACCTCGCTCAGGCGGATCCTGCGCGTCCCGCGCTGATCATGGGCGATGAGGTCGTCAGCCGGGGGCAGCTCGATGCCTGGTCCGACGCCTTCGCCGAGTGGCTGGCAGCGGAGGGGGTCCGGGCCGGCAGCATCGTCCCCCTTCAGCTGGAGACATCACCCGCACTGATCGCCGTAGCCCTCGGTGTGCTGAAGCTCGGCGCCGCTTACACGGTCATGGATCTGGAGTGGAACGAGCGGCGCCTGCGGCGGATCGACGAGATCCTCGGCGGCGCCCTCGCGGTCGCCGCGCCGGGCCGGTCGAGCGGCTGCTTCCGGCGCGAGATCGAGCTGCCCGGCCTCGACGCGCCCTCCGCGGACACCGCGAACTCCGCGGACCCCGCCTGGAAGTCGATCCCCGTCGCAGGCACCGATGTCGCGACGGTCTTCTTCACCTCGGGCAGCACCGGCGAGCCGAAGGCGGTCCTCTCGACGCACAAGGCGACCCTCCGCATGTTCACCGGGGAGGGCATCGCCTCCATCGACGGCGAGTCCGTGCTTGCGCACCTGGGCTCCTCGAACTGGGACGCCCTTCCGTTCGAGGTGTGGGGCCCGCTCCTGCGCGGCGGCGCCTCCTTGCTCCGGAAGATCCGGGCCATCACGCCCGACGAGCTGCGTCACGAGATCTCGGTCAACGGCCTGAACACCCTCTTCGTCACCTCGTCGCTGTTCAACGTCCTGGTCGACGAGGACGTGTCCGCGTTCGCAGGCCTGCGCGTCGCCATGGCCGGCGGCGAAGCGCTCTCGCCCGCGCATGTCGCGCGCTTCCTGACCGCGCATCCGGACATCCCCTTCATCAACGGCTACGGCCCCGCCGAGTCGACGTGCATCGCTCTGATGCACCGGGTCACCCTCGACGACACCAACGGCGCCATCCCGCTGGGCCTCCCCATACCCCGGACCGGCGTGCACGTGCTGGACGGCGAGCGGGAGTGCGGCCCGGACGAGATCGGGGAGCTGTGCATCTCAGGCGACGGAGTGTCTCCTGGGTACCTCGGTGACGAGGAGTTGACCGCGGCCAAGTTCGTCGAGGTGGTCATCGAAGGCCGGCCGCTGCGGGTGTACCGCACCGGGGACTACGGCAGCAAGACCGCCGACGGCCTGTTCACGTACACGGGGCGCCGCGACCGCGAGCTGAAGATCCGTGGACACCGGATCGACGCGGGCCAGATCGAGCGGGCGGCAGCCGCTTTCGACGGAGTCGCGCAGTGCGCCGTGGTCCCGCTGCTCGGTCTCTCCGGCCGGCCTGAGTCCCTCGCCCTCGCCGTGGTCTCGGCCAGTGACGACTTCGACGAGGAGAGCCTGCGGAGCGCGCTCGCGGCCGACCTGCCTCCGGGGTGGGCCCCGGACGCGGTCTTCCGGCTGGCGGCGCTGCCGCTGACCAGCAGGGCGAAGCTCGACACGGTCGCGCTGCACTCCGCCATCGCGGAGCTGACCGCGGCTCGCGCGGAGGCCGTCTCCGGCGATCCGGTCGAGGCCGCGTTCAGCCGGGCCCTCGGTGGCGTACCGGTGGACCCCGACGCCTCGCTGTTCGACCTGGGCGGCACGTCGCTGGGCGCGGTCCGTCTGTGCACGGCCCTGAGCCGGGTGGCCGGTCTCAGCATTCCCGTATCGGTCGTACGCAGCCACCCGTCGGTCAACGAGATGCGGATCTGGATCGAGAAGCACTCCGCGGCGACGCCTGACGGTGCGAGCGGGACGGACGCGGCGGGCAGCGCGGACGCGGCCACGCCGGCACCGCTGACCGGGATGCAGTCCGGATTCCTCCTGCCGCACTTCGACGGCAACGACACGGACAACCACCTCTACCTGGCCTGGCGCATCGCGGGCGCGCTCGACGTCGACCGTTTCGTCGAGGCGCTGCAGGACGTCCACCGCCGCCACCCGTACCTCCAGGGCCGTTACGCCTTCGAGGACCTGGCGATGTGGAATCCCTCCGACCTCCCGGTCACGGTCGAGCACCTCGAAGCCCCGGACGAGGAGACGGCCCTCCCGCAGGTGAAGGCCGTACTCGACAGGATCTTCTCCCTGTTCGAAGGAGAAGTCTGGCGCGCGGCGCTCTGCCGGCTCGGGGAGACCGAGCGATGGGTCTTCGGCATGTCCGTTCACCACATCGCGTTCGACGGATGGTCCAAGCGGATCTTCGCGGAGGACCTGGCCGAGGCGTACCGCGCGCGGTGCGAGGGGCGCGAGCCGCGGTTCGCGCATCCGGTCGCCGCACCGTCGGAGATCTACGCGGAGACGGAGCACATCCGGGGCCTGGCGGATCTCGCGGCGCAGCGGGACTTCTGGGCGAAGGAACTGGCCCAGCTCCCGGTCGGCCCCGCACCGTGGGTCACGCCCGCGCTGTGCGGGGAAGCCGGCGTGACGAAGATCGACGTGCCCCTGACGCCGGAGCAGGCGGACCTCCTGGGCCGGCGTTCCATCGGCGGCGGCCTCCTCCCGCTCTTCATCGACGCGCTGGGCGGAACGCTGTCCGAGGTCACCGGCGCCGAGGACGTCACGATCGGCGTTCCGATCAACCAGGGTCCACCCCGGTTCTGCAGGACACCATCGCCTGCCTGATCGACATGATGTGCGTCAGGCTGCGCAAGCCCACCGCTGACGATGCCGCGGCCCGGGCCGCGAGCGCGGTGCGCGACGCCCTGCGCAACAGCGATCTGTCTGTCGCCGAGGTGTACCGGATCGCCGGGCAGGCAGGGCAGCAGCTGTACCAGGTCATCGGCGCGGTGCAGGACTCGCCCAGCGCCGAGCTCCGGATCGACGGCTGCGCGGTGGACGCGATCGAGCTGCCGTACGTCCGCCTCCAGGCCCCCCTGCTCGTCGAACTGCTCGCGGACGACGGCATCGCGTCGACGGTGCGGGTCACCTACGAGACCGCGCTGGTGACCGAGAGCACGGCCCGTGACGTCAGCGCGCGTCTGGTCGCCCGGCTCACGGAAGAGAGCGGCAGCGGAAGCTGAGGGCCGGGTGCCGCATGAGCGGGGCAGCTGATGCAGCACCTCTTCGACAAGGACAATCAAAGGAGCCACCAAGCATGAAGACCGAATACCAGAACGTCTCGGACCGCACCGCCGCACTCACGGGGATCTGGCGCGAAGTCCTGGGGAACGACGACCTCGACGAGACCTCGGACCTCATCGAGAGCGGCGGCACGTCCCTGCAGCTCCTTCAGATCGTCGGCAAGATCTACGACGTCATCGGTGTGGACGTCCGGCTGCGCGACGTCTTCGCGAACGCCACGCCGCAGAGCCTGTCGGACTTCATCGAGAGCTCCCAGGCCTAGCCCGGTGTGCGACCCCGGGTGTCACCCGACCTGCTGATCTGCGGTTCCTCCCGGGACTGCCGATGCGGCCGTTCTCCACGCTTCGAGATGTCGAGTGACGAAGCGCGGGAGAACGGCCGCTGTGCATGAGTCTCCCAGTCACCGGGTCCGCCGGCAGGGCGGTTTCGACGTCGTGATGTGATCCGGTGCGTCCCACGCACTGCCTCAGTCTCACCTTCCTTATGTGCCTGTGGAATTCACCAGCAGCGAAAGGAACTCGCCCATGGACCAGAGCGAACGCCCCGTGGTTCTCGCACTCGACTATCCCGGATACCGGAAGGAGGCCCGCTTCGACGAACTGGCCCTCGAACGGCACGGGGTGCGGGTCCACGACCTGCTGGGCGGGCCCCTGCCCAGGGCGGTGAGCGGCGCGGACTACGCGGCCCGCCTGCTTGCGAACCTGCCGACCGGGACGGGTCCGGTCGCGGCGGTCGCCGCATACTGCGCCTCGGCGCCGCTCGCCTTCGAGGTGGCCACCGCCCTGGGCGGGGAGCCGCCGGTGATCATGCTGTTCGACCCCGAGGTCACGACGCTGGAATCGATCGCGAAGGAGTACCGCGCGCGGCTCGCCGGACTCGGCGTCCAGCTGGACGAACAGCGGTTGAGCGAGCTCGTCGACGCCGCCACGCTGACCGAGGCCCCGGAGCGTTTCGTCACCGACCTCACCGGCGAACTGGAGCGACAGGCCATCACGGCGCTCCGTGCGGTAGGCGCCGGCGAGTCGGAGATCGCGGCGAGCGCCACGCAGATGGTCAGTGCGTACGCGGACTGGCTCAGCCATCTGGTGGCGGCCCACCACGCCCGTACTCCGGCCTGGGAGGGGCATGTGCTGCGCGTCGACTCCGCGGACGCCGACCCGGACGGTTACGCCTGCACGGCCGGACACCAGCGCGAACTGCGCCTGACGTGCGACCGGTTCGAACTGCTCAGGGCCGAGGAGACGCGTACCGCGGTCCTCGACGCGCTGGCCCTTCCGCTCGCGTCGGGCACGACGGAGGGGACGGAGCGTTGACCGGCCGCGTAGTGGAGTTGATCGCCTCCCAGGCACAGCGCCGCCCTCGGGCGACCGCGCTGGTCGCACCCGACGGCAGCATCGACTATGCCGAACTCGACCGCAGGTCGGCCGACGTGGCCGATCGCCTGACGCGACACGGGGTGCGCCCCGGCGACATCGTGCTGGTCCAGGCTTCCCGCGGGATCGCACTCGGCGTGGCCGTCCTCGGAGTGCTCCGGTCGGGCGGGGCCTTCTGCGTGGTGGATCCGCAGTATCCGGCGGACCGCATCCAGCACATGTGGCAGCGGTGCGGCGCCCGGTTCGCGCTGGTCGAGCCGGGTCCGCGGCTCCCGGACGTGCCGGACGGGCCCGTCGTACTCCCCCTCGGGGAGGACCCCGCCGCCGGCACCGCGCACGATGCCCCGGCACCTCGCCGCGCGGAGCCGGGCGCCGAGGATCCCGCCTACGTGGTGTTCACGTCCGGGTCCACCGGAGGGCCCAAGGCGATCTCCATGCCGCACCGGTGCCTGGACAATCTGATCGAGTGGACGCTGGACAGCACGTCCCCCGAGCCGCTGCGCACGCTGATGTTCGCCCCGCTCGGCTTCGACGTGTTCGTCCAGGAGGTGTTCACCGCCTGGTGCAGTGGCGGCTGCCTGTACACACCGTCGGACGCCGAACGCGTCGACCTGCAGCGCGTGTGGGAGCTGTGCCGCGCGTGGGAGATCGAGCGGATCTTCCTGCCGCCGGTGGCGCTGCGGCGGCTGGCGGAGCTGACCGCCGAGTTCGGCATCGTGCCCGGCGCGTTGCGCGAGGTGGCGGTGGCGGGAGAGGCGCTGCAGATCACGCCCGCCGTCCGGGAGCTGTTCCGAAGGCTGCCCGCGACGCGTCTGCACAACCACTACGGCCCGGCGGAGACCCATGTCGCGCTCGCCCACACCCTCACCGGTCCGTCGGACTCCTGGCCCGACCTTCCCCCCATCGGGCGGCCGCTGCCCGGCCTGACGGCCCATGTCGTCCCGCGGGAGGAGGGCGGCGAGCTGTGGCTGGCAGGGGTCGGCCTCGCCCACGGGTACGTGGGTGATCCACAGCAGACGGAGGACCGGTTCCGCAGCGTACGGATCGAGGGACGCAACGTACGCGCGTACCGCACCGGTGACCTCGTGCGCGAGCGGCCCGACGGAGCCCTGGACTATCTGGGCCGGGCCGACGGCCAGCTGAAGATCAGCGGATACCGGGTCGAGCCCGGTGACATCGAGGCAGCGCTGCTCCGCCACCCCGCGGTCCGGGAGTGTGCCGTGGTGGCCTGGACGCCGCCCGACAGCGAGGAGCGCCGGCTGGTCGCCCATGTGGTGCCCGAGCCGGGCCGCTCACCGGAGGCCGGCGAACTACGCGCACATGCCGCGCAGTTGCTGCCGCCCTACATGGTTCCTCACCACGTGCTCCACGCGTCCGAACTGCCGCTCTCCCCGAACGGGAAGATCGACCGCCGCAGTCTGCCGGCCCCCGGCGACGCTCGCGACTCCGCCGCGTCCCTCCCGGAACCCACCGATATGCAGTCGGCCCTCGCCGGCATCTGGTCGACGCTGCTCGGCGTCGCCGACATACCGCCCGACAAGCACTTCATGGACCTGGGCGGCACCTCGCTCTCCGCCGCGCTGCTCGTCACCCGCATCCATCAGCGCTTCCAAGTCCAGGTGTCCGTACAGGAGTTCCTGTCCGCGCCCACGCTGGAATCGGTCACCGCGCTGGTCAGGGGACGGGCTTCCGCATAACCCTGCTCCTGTTATCTGTTAGGACTTCGAAGGCCCCTGCATCAGTAATCTGAATCGGATTCTTCATGCGGTCGGCAGGGGCCGTTGCCGAAAGGGACACACATGGCGGACAGGCTCCCGTTGCTGAGCACGCAACTCGGCTTCGCGCTCACGTCGGAACGTACCGGCAAGCGAGTCGCCGTGAACAAGCTCTTTCGTATGCCGCCCGCTGCCCTGTCAACCGCCGATCTGAATCGGGTCCTGGACTCGATCATGCTCCGGAATCCCACGCTGTCCTATCGCATAGGGTTTTCCCGTGGCGAGGCGTACCAGGAGCGGTATGCGGCCACGTATGACTTCGCCGAAATGCAGGCGGAGAACGAAGAGGCCGTCGTAAGCCTTTCCATGACGGCGGTCGATGAATTCGAAGCCGATCTGGACGGTGTCGCGATGGCGGCCCGTCTCGTACGCTCCCCCGACGCCGACCATCTGCTGCTGGTCTTCGACCACGCACTGGTCGACGGCCAGTCGCTGGCCATGATGATCCAGCAGTTGGCCGCCCCGGGGCCTGCCGATGACGGGCGGTGGGAGCGCTTCGAGGCCGCCGTCCTGGACAGGGCCGAGTCCGAGAGCGCCGCTGCGGACGGACGCGGAATCGCCTTCTGGGCGGACCGCCTGAAGAACTTCGACGGAGAGCTCCCCCGGTCGGCGACGCAGACGCCCTCCGAAGTCATCCCCATCGTCGGCCTCCCGGGCGTCGCCGTCCCGACCGCCGTCCGTGGCTCCTACTTCCCGTACGTCCTCTTCTCGCTCCACCGCGCGCTGCGCGACGTCACGGGGGCCGAGGCGACCATCGTCGCCTACCCCTGGGGGCGGCGGAACGAGAAGTTCTCCGACGTCACCGGGTGTTTCCTGAACACCGCCCTCTCGCTCGACCTGACCGGACCGCGCAGCCCGCTCGAGGCGATGGACGACTTCGTCGACGACTGGTGCCGGGAGATCGACCACGCGGACGTGCCGTTCTTCTCCCTCGCGGGGCTCGAATCCGCGGGCGCCGTCGCGGGGACGCTCGTCCACGCGGGGATGTTCGCCTACGAGGTCGCGCCGGCGGGCGGCGTGAACATCGCGGGGATCGAGGCCGTCGAGGTCTCGCCGCGCTTCGGCCACAACCAGCCGATGTCGCCGTTCACCGCTGCCGCGACGGTCCGTGAGCACGAGATCGGGCTCGAACTCACGGTGGACGAGGGGACCGGCTACGGGCTCCAGGACCTCGGTACCCGCTGGCGCCATCGGCTCGGCGAAGTGTTCTCGTGCTTTCCCGCACGGCAATCCTGACAACTGACACGGAGGCAAGGAAATGACTGTGGGCCGGGCTGAGGTCACGCGGGGTCCGACGGCACTCGCCGAGATGTCCCGGCTGGCGGGCGAGTTCTCGGACAGGCACAACCTTGTCTACTGCGTGGTGTGGCTCACCGGGGAGCTGGACATCGCCGCCGTCCGTAAGGCGTGGCGGGGCGTCTGCATGACTCATGACGTGCTGCGTCGGGCCTACCTCTCGCCGGACGAAGCATGCACGTACGACGACGTGTTGGGTGAGGTGGAGTTCCACACCGCCGATTCGGACACGGAGGCGCTCAAGACGGTACGCCAGATCATGACCCCCTTCGACCTCTCCGAGGTGGGGTTGTGGCGCATGGCGATCGTGCAGCGCGACGAGCACAGGCACCTTCTCGGGATAGCGCTGGACCACATCTTCATCGACGAGAAGACGTGGAAGCGCCTCATGGCGGACTTCGGCGAGTTCTACGAGCGCGCCATTCGAGGGGAGAGCGTCCCCGACAAGGTCGAGAAGAACGCGTATCACGACTTCGCGCTGCTTGAGCGCCGCGAGCTGTTCGGTGCATGGGGTGAGGAGCGTAAGGCGTTCTGGCGCTCCCAGACCGAGCGGTTCGGAACGTTTCCTCCCGCCTTTCCGATCGCCTGTGAACCGAAGGGCGAATCCAGTCTCACGCGGGTGCATCACGCGTTGCCGGCGGACGCGAAGGCGCGCGTACTCGACATCGCGAAGCGTGCCCGGGCGACACCGTTCGTCACGGTGGCCGCCGCTGCGCTGGCAAGTCTGCAAGAGGTGAGCGGCGCCCCGAGCGTGGGGGCCACCACTCCATTTCACGGGCGCGTGCTGCCGGGTACAGCCGATATCGCCGGCCTGTTCGTCCAGATGGTCCCCCTGCAACTGGCCGCGGGGTCGCGGAGCCCGCTGGAAACGGTTCGCGAAGTCTTTGCTCATACCCTTGACGTGTTCGAGTACGTCCTCCCGCTCCGGTCCGCCGGAAGGCTCTGGAACGAGGAGCTGGCGTCCGTGGACCGGAGCGCCGGGATGGGCGTGGTCCTCGACAAGCGGACGGTGACCTTCGGGGAGTCGGAGTCACTGTTCGTCGGAACGAAGTCGGAAATCGTGCACCTTTATGTGCCGGGCGAGGTGACCTGGCCGCGAACTCTTCAATTCAGGTGGGAACTGGATGACGAGGACCCGCAGATCGTTGTTTACTACAACGAGAACTATTTCCCGGGCGACGTCGTCGAATCACTGATCCAGGGAGCTGAGAGCTTCGTGCTTTCGGCGGGCAGCTGACTCCTGACCCCGATCGTTCACGAGTCCCCGTCGGCGTGCCGACGGGGACTCCGTGTCCGCCGGCCGTGTCATGCGGGGAAGGTTGCGCAGGCCGTCGGCGCGGGCGCCTCGGATGCGGTCCTCGCCGGGCCCGCCACCGGCCTCCCGGACCCGGCCCGGCCGGGGAACTCCCCTCCGGGATCCGGTCGGCCGTCGCCAGGAGTCCAGCACGCGGAGGAGACCCTGACTGGTGCCAGTACGTAGGCGTCCGGTCGGTGCCATAGCCTCGGCCTTCAGTTCATGGTGACTGACCCTGAAGGGTCGTTCCAGACTTCCACCATCCCCTCCGACCACCTCTCGAAGATGCCCAGATCGGCATCGTTCGCATTCCCTGGGGGACCTCGTGTTCACACCTGGCACGCCACAGCCTGACAGTGGAGAATCTGCCGACTCGCCCTGGCTCCAAGCATTTCGCGAGGTTCTCGAGTCCGCCGACATCGACGAGGACACCAACTTCTTCGAGGCGGGCGGCCATTCCCTGCTGATCCCGAAGCTATTGACGCGCTACGAGGCGCTTACGGGTTGGCGGCCTCCGGTGAGCCTCCTGTTCAAGTTCTCGTCCCCGCGCGAGCTTGAGGCGCAGTCGGCCGTGCTCAACGAGCGGACCGCGTAGCAGGGCAGCCGGTAGCGCGATTCCGGTGCGTCGGCGGTCAGGGCTCTGCCAAGGCACGGGCCTGGGCGACTGTCGGGCCGGAAGAAGCGCGTTTCACACGAACTTCTGGAAGAGGGCAGTAGCCATAGTCGACTTCGAGATCAGGCCGAACCAGACCCCGGCGCCCGAGGCGGAGCGCCGCGCGGCTCTCGACGCCGGCGCGTTCGGCCAGGTGTTCTCCGACCACATGGTCACTCTGCGCTGGGATGAGGAGCGCGGGTGGCACGACGGGCGGGTCGAGGCCTTTCAGCCCATCTCCCTGCTGCCGTCGGCGTCGGTGTTCCACTACGGGCAGGAGATCTTCGAGGGGATGAAGGCGTACCGTCACGAAGACGGGTCCACCGCCCTCTTCCGGCCGGAGCGCAACGCCGAACGGTTCAACGCCTCCGCCCGTCGGATGGCGATGCCGGAGATCCCCGTGGAGACGTTCGTCCACGCCGTCGAACTGCTCGTCCGGCAGGATCGCGCATGGGTGCCCGACGGCGAGGGCAAGAGCCTTTACCTGCGTCCGATGATGATCGCCACCCAGCCGACGCTGGGATTCACCCTTCCGTCGAACAGCTACCTGTTCTGCGTGTTCGCGAGCCCGGTGTCCGGGTCCTTCAATGGACGCACCGGGCCGTCCGCGCTGTCCGTCTGGCTGTCCGACGAATACAGCCGCGCCGCCCCCGGTGGCACCGGATTCGCGAAGACCGGCGGTAACTACGCCGCCGCGTTCCTGGCCCAGCGGAACGCCGTGAACAACGGTTGCGACCAGGTCGTCTGGCTCGACGCGGTCGAGCACACGTGGGTCGAGGAGATGGGCGGGATGAACCTCTGCTTCGTCCAGCGCTCCGGCGACTCCCACACCCTCATGACGCCCGCGCTGACCGGAACGCTGCTGCCCGGCGTGACGCGGAGCTCGCTGCTCCAGCTCGCCGAGAGGCTCGGCCTCGGCGTCGAAGAGGGCCGCATCTCGGTGGACCAGTGGCGCAAGCAGTGCGAAGCGGGCGAGATCACCGAGGTCTTCGCCTGCGGGACCGCGGCGGTCATCGCGCCGGTCGGACAGGTGCGCGGTACCGACGGCGGATGGACGATCGGCGACGGCAACCCCGGCCCGGTCACCATGCGGCTCCGCGAGGAATTGATCGGTATCCAATACGGCCGCATCCCCGACGAGTTCGGGTGGACACACACCGTCTGCTGACCAGTTTTGCCGCATCAGGACTGACAGAGAAAGATCTCCCGACTTGAACGAGTTTGACAACCCCAACAGCACGTTTGTGGTCCTGGTCAACGACGAGGAACAGTACTCACTGTGGCCGTCGAAGATCGAGCGCCCGTCCGGCTGGCGTGTGGCGCGGGAGGCCGGCTCTCGCGAAGAGTGCCACGCGTTCATCGAAGAGACCTGGTCGGACATCCGGCCGGCGAGTGCCCGGGGCGCCGCCCCCGCGCACGACGCGGTGGCGCTCATCCACGACATGGTCGCCGAGCAGGTCAGGCGTACGCCCCACGACGTGGCGGTCAACCACGCGGGCTCCGCGCTGACCTACGAAGAGCTGAACACGCAGGCCGAGGCGCTGGCCGCCCGGTTGCGTTCGGCGGGCGTCGGTGGCGGATCCGTCGTCGCCGTCGTCCTCGGCCGGTCGCTGCCGCTCATCACGACGCTGCTGGCCATCCTCAAGGCCGGCGGGGCGTACCTGTACCTCGACCCGGCCGAGTCGGCCGACCTGCGGCGCCGGATCGTGGCGGACTCCGCCGCCCGGTTCGCGGTCGTCAACCGCGAGACGGCGGACCTGGTCCCGGAGATCAGCCAGATCCTGTGCGTCGACGACGAGACCGCCGACCGGTTCACGCCGGAGCCGGCCGACGAGACGCCGATCACGGCCGACACTCCCATGTACGTCTGCTACACCTCCGGGTCCACCGGCGAGCCCAAGGGCGTCGTCGTGCCGCACCGCGCGGTCTTCCGGCTGATCGACAAGCCCGACTGGATCGACGTCCAGCCTGACGACGTCTTCCTGCAGCTCACCCGCGTCGGGTTCGACGTCTCGACCTTCGAGATCTGGACCCCGCTGGTACGCGGCAACCGCCTCGCGCTGGCCAGCACCGGCCACGCCGACTTCGCCGAGCTCATCGCCACGGTGCAGAACGAGGGCATCACCGTCCTGTGGCTCACCACCGGGCTCTTCCACAAGATCGTCGACCACCACCTCGACGGCCTCGGCGAGGTCCGCCATCTCCTGGCCGGCGGCGACGTCCTGTCGCCGTCGCACGTCCGGAAGCTCCTGGAAACCCACCCGCACCTGGTCTTCACCAACGGGTACGGCCCCACGGAGAACACGACGTACACCACCTGCTGGACCTCGCGCACGGCGCCCACCGGTTCCCGGGTGTCGATCGGGCGGGCCATCGAGGGCACGACGACCATGGTCCTCGACGACGCCCTCCGGCCGGTGAAGCCGGGCGACGTCGGCGAGCTCTGGGTCAGCGGGCCCGGAGTCGCCACCGGCTACCTGCGCAGGCCGGTGGCCACCGCGGAGAAGTTCGTCGCCGACGTCGACCCCTCCAGGCCCGGCGCCCGGATGTACCGCACCGGCGACCTCGTGATCGAGGGCGACGACGGCAACCTCGACTTCCTGGGCCGTGCCGACCGGCAGCTCAAGATCCGCGGCTACCGCGTCGAGCCCAGCACGGTCGAGATGGAACTGATGTCCCACCCGAAGGTGCAGCGGGCCGTGGTGCTCGCCCACACCGACGGCGCGGGCGACGCCCGGCTCATCGCCACCGTCGCCGTCGGCGAGATCCTGGCGGACGAGGCGTCCACCCTGGGCAACGAGCTGCGCGACCACCTGCACAAGACGCTGCCCGCGCACCTCGTCCCGTGGGGGATCTTCCCCGTCGCGGACATCCCGCTGAACGCGAACGGCAAGGTCGACCGCTCGGCCCTGCCCGCGGCCAAGATGCCGCGCAACGTCTGGAACGACTACGTCGAGCCCTCCACCGACCTCCAGCGCAAGCTGGCGGAGATCTGGAGCGACGCCCTCGAGATCGAGCCGATCGGCATCACCGACGACTTCTTCGAGCTGGGCGGGCACTCGCTGCTCGCGGCCGAGCTGCTGGCCGCGCTGGAGAGCCGATTCAAGGTGGCCATGTCCGCCCGTACCTTGTTCCTGAATCCCACGATCGAGGCTTTGGCCGAAGAGGTCTCGCGGCGGCTGGATGGCGCCGCGGCCGAGGCCGGACAGGGGTGATGAAGATGACCGAAATCGACGAGACGCCCACCCGCCTGGTGAGCAAGTGCCCGGTGACGCACACGGCGACGGCGGCGTACGGGTACGGCCCCGCCGACCCGATGCTGTTCAGCGACGGCGACTACCGCGCCACCTGGGCCCGCCTGCGCGACCTCGACCGGCTCAACTGGCAGCAGGTCGACGAGCGGCGCGGCTTCTGGTCCGTCGTCAAGTACGACGACGCCGACCGGGTCCTGCGCGACCACGACACGTTCACGTCCGAGCGCGGAACGATGCTCGACACCCTGGGCACCCAGGACCCCGCGGGCGGCCGCCAGATTCCGGTGACCGACCCTCCGCGGCACACCGGGATGCGCGCGCGCCTGCAGAAGGCGCTCACGCCCAAGTCGCTGGAGGCCCAGCACGCGGCGATCCAGGGTCTGGTGCGCGAGCTGTTCGCGCCGCTGGGCGACGGCGGCTCCTTCGACTTCGCCCAGGCCATGCTCATGCTGCCCGTGGCGGTGGCCGGTGTCGCGATGGACCTGCCGCGCGAGGACTGGCCGCGGCTGTGCCACCTGCTCAACGCCTCGATCGCCGGCAGTGACCCCGACTACCTGGACGCCGGCAGCGGCGACGCCGTGGCGACGGTGGACAACGCCCACCGGGAGCTGTTCGCGTACTTCCAGGAGATCTACCGCGAGCGGCGCCGCAACCTCGGCGACGACCTCATCAGTGTTCTGCTGACCACCGATGTGGACGGCCGGCCGATGGCCCCCGGCGAGGTCATGTCGAACTGCTACAGCGTGCTGCTCGGCGCCTCGGTGACGACTCCGCACTCGCCCAACTACGTGATGTCCGAGCAGATCGGGACCGGCCTGCTCGAGGAGTGGGCCGCCGACATCAGCGTCACCGGGTCCGCGGTCGAGGAGGCCCTGCGCCTCGCTGCGCCCGTGAACTACTTCATGCGCCACGCCACCCGGGACGTCGAGGTCCGGGGCACCAAGGTCAAGGAGGGCGACCCGCTCGTCGTCTGGTTCGGAGCGGCGAACCGGGACCCGGACGCGTTCCCCGACCCCGACACGTTCCAGCTGCGCCGCAAGCCGAACCGGCACCTCTCGTTCGGCATGGGCCCGCACTACTGCGTCGGTCACACGCTCGCCCGCGCCACCCTGAAGATCCTCTTCGAAGAGCTGCTGACCACGTATCACGGGTTCGAGTCCGCCGGCACTCCGGTACGGATGCGCTCGACTTTCGTGAACGGATACAAGCACCTGCCGATCACGGCACGCCGCATCTGACGAACACCGGAAGGTAAGAAGTTCCATGTCCGACGGACGTCGCTGGTTGAAGCGATTTCGACGCCCGGCAGCGGGGGCGACCACGCTGCTGTGCCTGCACCACGCGGGCGGCAACGCAGCGACGTTCCGCGAGTGGCCGCGGCTGCTGCCACCGTCGATCGATCCGATCGCGGTGCAGCTGCCCGGCCGCCAGAACCGGATCGACGAGCCGCCGTTCCAGGCCATGGAGGAGCTGGTCGACGGCCTCGTCGAGGTCGTCGAGCCGCTGCTCGACCGGCCGCTCGCCGTGTTCGGAGCGAGCATGGGCGCGCGCGTCGGGTGGCACCTCGCCCATGCCCTGCGCGAGAGGGGGCTGCCGACGCCGATCGCGCTGTACGTCTCGGCGGCGTCGGCACCGAACCTCGACCGCGAGATCCGCCCCTGGAACGGCCCGGACGAGGGCCTGGTGGAGTACATGCAGTGGCTGGGCGGCACCCCGCCCCAGCTCCTCGACGACCGTGAGCTGCTGGACGAGGTCCTGACCACCCTGCGCGCCGACCTGACCGTACTCAGTACGCACACGTACCAACCCGACGTACTGCTCGACATCCCGATCACGGCCTTCGCCGGCGTGGACGACGAGGAATGCCCGCCGCGGCAGATGGAGCCATGGGGCAAGGAGACCACCGGTCCGTTCGTCATGAACGTCATCGAAGGCGGGCACTTCCTCGACGCGCAGGCGACGCGGCTCGTGATCGACGCTATCTCGGAGGACCTGCGATGAGTGACGTCACCGCGAACCGGAAGCCGAACAAGTGGTTTCCCCGCGCGCCGCTGGCCGACGCGTCGGCACGCGTGTTCTGCATCCCGTACTCCGGCAACGGGGCGATGATGTACCGGCATTGGCCGGATTCCTACCGGGGAATCGACTTCTGCCGCCTGCAACCGCCGGGCCGGGAGAACCGGTTCAACGAGCCGATCTTCGCCACCTACCAGGAGATGGCGGTGGCGCTGGCGGACGCCGTCGAGCCCTACCTCGACGTCCCCTACGGCTTCTTCGGCCACTGCGGTTCCGCGCTCGCGGCGTACGAGGTGTCCGCGGAGATCGAGCGCCGCGGATGGCCGACGCCGAGCAACCTGTTCATCTCGTCGCAGGTCGCACCGCAGGACGGACCGGCCGGGCGATGGCTCGCGATGAACCGGTCGGAGCTGAACGACGAGCTGGACAAGATGACCATCGCGATGGGCGGCACGCCGATCCCCGACCTCAGCGACGTCTATCTGGACATCCTCGAAGAGGACATCGCCGCCAACAAGCGGTACGTCATGCCGAACCCGCAGCGGCTGGCGACGCCGATCACCACGATCGGATGGACCGAGGACATCGAGATCGACCACCGGCACATGGGCGGATGGACGGCCTGCGGCGACACGAACTTCGTGCTCCTCGACGGCCCGCACCAGCGCTTCCTCAATGCGCCGCCGGAACTCTTCGAGACCTTCGCCAAGGGCCTGCCGGCCCTTGGGTGAATCCCTCAAGGCCTCGCCTTCTCCGCGAAGCGGATGAAGGAGGCGTGGTCATCCACGCCGAGTCCCCGGGGTGCTTACGGCGCCCCGGGGATACGCGTCCCCGGGGCTGATCGGACGCGACTTCTCGTCGGCCTTTTCGCGCACCGGCGCCAGACGGGCGCCCATTCCGGCCAGGCCGGTAGCAACACCCCGATCAGCGCCCAAAGTTCATCCTCTACTAAGTAGGGGACGAACCGGATCATGTTACGATGGCGCGGCGACCGAAGGCTTTTCGGACTGCTCACAGCGGAGATCGGCACCACCGTGTGGGAATCCCACGGGGCAGCCTTCCGACATCCTCCGCTTCGTCGAGATCGATCGCACTCTGCCGCAACGATCTCGCCCCCGCAGCGTAACCACCCGCTGTCCAGGCTCAGGGGGAACTTCTCCTTGCGCACCCCACTTGAGGAGTTCCATGCCCACCCAGACCGTCATGCTCGTCAAGCCGATCCCCGACTACCTCGGTTCCGAGCTGGCCAAGCGCGTGTACTACGTCTCGCCGGAGATCGAGGGGTTCCGGCTCATCGCGGAAGGCGAGCAGGTCGTCGGTGTAGAGGTCACCACATCCTCCGCCGTGGAGGGGGATGAGCTCAGCCGAAAGCTGGACGTGATCATCACCAAGGACGTCCTGCCCCAGGAGCAGTTGGAGACCGAAATACTCTGGAAGTCTCCCCACGCCGAACAGGGCGACGATGGCGTCTTCGAGAAGCTGACGGACGCCGATATCGTCGCGGAGATGGGGGAAGGGCTCTACGCCGTCGGAGGCCTCTTCAGCAAGGTGATGTTCGGGATCGACCGGCGGATTCACGAACTGGCCGTCCAGGAATTCGACGCCGGCTCGTTCCACTACCCCACCCTCATCTCCACGGAAACCCTGAAGCGCGCCGGGTACATGAGCGCCTTCCCCCAGTTCCTGATGACGGCCAGCCGATTCCACTCGGACGTCGACACCTACGACTCGTTCACCTCGGGAGTCGCGTCGTCCGAAGACATCGGCAAGCACATCGAAGAGCACAGCGAACACCTCGGCTACTGCCTTCCCCCTGCCGTTTGCTATCACGTCTACCAGCACCTGGCCGGAACCAGCCTGGACAAGAAGTACATCGCAGTGACCACTCGTGGGAAGACCTTCCGCTTCGAGGCCCGCTACCGGCGCTCTCTGGAACGGCTCTGGGAATTCACCATGCGGGAGGTCGTCTTCTTCGGTGACCGGAAGTCAGTCGTCGAACAGCGCCGCCGTATGGTTTCCGCTGTCTGCGATCTGGTCGAGGAACTGGGACTGGCCGGTCGACTCGAAGTCGCCAACGACCCGTTCTTCCTCAACGAGCAGGTCGCCGACTACGTGCAGGTCCAGCGCGTCATGGAGCTCAAGTACGAGCTGTGCCTGCCCGTCGAGGCCGGCCGCAGCGTGGCCGCCGGATCGTTCAACGTGCACGGCGACAAGTTCGGCTCCATCTTCGGGATCTCCGACGCGGACGGCGGCACCGCGCACACCGCATGTGTCGGGTTCGGGCTCGAACGTTTCGCGTACGCGGTCTTCTGCCAGCACGGCGCGGACCCGGAGGCGTGGCCCGATGCCCTGAAGGCGCTGGTCACCGCGGACGGCAACGGGTCCGCGGGAGAGCCGGAGATGTAGACGGATGTGACAGGACAGGGCCCCTGCTCGCTCGCGTGGTGATCTCACTCATCACGCCGGCGGCCGAGGGGCCCTGCCGCTTCCGCTCTCCCGGCCGGACGGCACACCCTCCGCTAGACGGAGAGGCTCACCTGCCGGTACGCGTGATCGGATTCGGTGGCCGTCACGGTCGCCGACAGCAGGCGCATCCCCTGCCCGTAGAGGATGTAGTCGTTCTTGGCGCCCTTGACGGCTGCCGTGTCGGTACGCGCGAACGCGTTGACGTACCCGTCGCGCCCGAGGGCCCCGTGCAGCACGTCCTCGACCGGGGCATGGTTCAGGTCGACGGCCAGCACGGCCGGACCGGACTCCCTGAGGGTCAGCATGTCCCGGGTGAGCATGTCCCACCCGTCGGCGAATTCCGGGTCGGTGGCACGTGCGCCGAAATGCCGCAGCGGGAAGCAGTGGCCGTTGATCAGCGCGACCTGCCGGTCACCCAGGTCGACCTCGGTGATCACGTATCCCTTGTCCGCCAGCGACCAAGCCTCTCCGTCCGGGCCGGCGCCGGTCAGGCCGGGGTTGGGGAACTGTCGGTACACCGCGTTCCCGAGCGGGAACCGGGACAGGACCGCCAGCGTGAGGTCGGCGCCTTCCGCCAGGTGCGAGGCGCTGGTGGGGAACGACACCACGTGCGGATACCCCGCCTGGCGCGCCAGGTAGTGCGGCTGGCTCTCGCCGCGCCCGCGGTAGTCGTGAGCCTCCTGGAGACAGACCACGTCGGGCGCGTGCTGCCGCAGCACCGACGCGTAGTAGTCCGGCGAGGGGATTCCACCGCGCTGATGGGATGCGCCGAGAATCCCGCCTCCCATGTTCCAGGTCGCGAGCTTGATGGGGGATGTGGGTTCCACGGTGTCGCCTGTTCGTAGGGAGGAAGTGAGACCTGTTCCGCAGGGCAGCCGCCCGCCCTCAGCCGCAGAACGCGAAGTGATCCGCCGGCTCCGTCAGCAGATCGTCACGCACGAGGAGCGGAAGCAGGGAAAGGTGCTCCTCGCGGACCAGGTCGAACCTGAGGGCGAAGGCGACCAGGGCCTCGCGCTTGGAGTGCATACGGCCTCCGTCCACATACTTGGCCCAACGGCTGACCGGAAGCTTCTGATCGGCCAGGTAGTCGATGTGGTAATTGATGCTGCTGCGGTTCGCGCCCTTGAACTGGTCGGTACTCCTCAGCCTCTCGACCACCTCTTGGACAGAGGGCACTGCCGCCATGGACGAACCGCGCAACCGCGGCTCACAGAGCGCAACGAGAACAGCAAAATACTTGCTCGCCGTATCCAGTTTGAACATGTCCGACCCGGCGACCCTAGCGGCCCGCTCAGGTCCGAGCATGGCCGGCGGCGGAGTGAAGACAGTGAGTTCGACTATGTCCAGACCGCACGGAATCAGAATGCGGGACATTTCAAATGGAATGACCATGCCCAGTCGACGAGGGCGGGCCTTGACCAGCTCCGTACCCCCCTCCAGGTTCTCGATGACGAAAGTGGAGCACGAGGTGAAGTTCGAGAGGAGGAGATGATTGCCGGAAACCTCGAACGCACCGATGCCCGGCGTGGCCTGGGGTTGAAATACTCCGGTACGGCTCGATATGCCGAAATCCAGCCGTTCGCCGACTTTCAGATTGATACGCCCCCCTTTGCGACTCGCCCCGTTAAGGTTGCGAGCGTTTCCGCGCCAGGTCACGATCACTTCCACGTCGGATTCGATCCCGGTAGACATGAACAGCACTTCCCCGTTTCCGTTGACCTCTCGCCATTTGTCACACCTTGTGGGATTGAAAACCTTCCGGTCTCCTCGACTGCCACCGTTCGCTTGAGGTGACACGAGTATCGATCGGCACGCTTCCTTGACACGACAAGAGGGATGTTGGTCACCGAGCACGCCGGCATGAGGTGCGGTGGCCCCAGAGCAGGCCAACACCCCCGTGCCTCATACCTGACGGATCGGCAACGAGACCGTACAACGCCTACAACTGCGCTAGCAAAGGAGAAAGTTCCGGCTCTCGCGGAGTGATCTGGGTTACTGTCTGGCCGGTACCACAAGGGAACTTCAAGAGCTCTTCGGCGTAATTGTCGATGCTCGTTCCGTTTTGCAATGGTCTGACGCGTTCTGCGAACAAGAAGTGTGTTGATCTTGGATCTTGACGCTCGACGGGCCTTTGGATAGTGTTTTGATCTCTGTTGATTTGACGGTCGGCCACCGGGTGGCCAGTCAGGCAATCGGCGCGAACTGAACGATCCGTTCTTTATCTGGCGCTTATTCGATGCAGCGCAGGTTGATCAGGCACGAACATGCCTTTCCTGTCATCCGTCCTACTTCATTCTGATATGCGGGGATATGATGTCAGTCGACGAAAGCGCTATACCCGGCGCCGGTTCGCGGGAAGAGCATGAGCGTCAGCTCCATGGATATGCGCGGCGTCTTCGTGATGCGCATGACCG
>NZ_JBVJWR010000027.1:0-106447 GCF_055602235.1 Streptomyces sp. NPDC037410
GGGTATCGCCCATGCCCACAGGACAGCGCGAACGCGCGACCGGCCGCAGGCGAACACCGCAATCTGAAACAGGGGTCGCCTCACGTGGCGACCCAAGACCTCAAAACCAGATCACTAGGGTTCGGGGGCTTCCTATGCCTCGGGCTCCAGGGCATAGCGCCCCCTATGGATCGTGGCCGGGGCTCGGCGATACCCGTCGGGTCCGATTCGCCCGTCGGACTCTGGCCCGAACAGGGTCTCGGACAGCTGCACACCCCTGGTCAGAGGGCCGGCGCAAGCGGGGACCTGGTTGCGAGCTTGGCGGCGGTGGTGAAGTAGACGCGGCGTCCGGTGTCGACCGCGGCCCGATCGAGGCGACGGACGTCAGTGTCTCCCCGGCGCCGGGAGGTCTGGCGAACAGGGTCTCGGAGGAGGCGCAGCGTGGCCGGGGTCAGACGGCGGGGCGGGAGACGAAGACCCGTTCCAGCAGGGTGTACAGGCAGTCCCTGTCCTGGTCGTCGAGTCTGTCCAGGCCCTCCTGCGTGGTGCGCATCTTCGCGCGGATCGCGTCGGTGACGCGTTCGCCCTCGGCCGTGAGGATGACGTTCTTGACGCGCCGGTCGGAGGCGTCGGCCTCGCGTCGCACGAGGCCTCGCTGCTCCAGCCGGTCGATGATCCCCGTCATGTTGGAAGCGTCACAGGCCATGCTCTCGGCCAGGGCGCGCATCGCGGCGGGTCCCCGGCGCAGCACGGTGAGCGCCTTGCCCTGGCTCGCCGTGAGGTTCTCACTCGCCGCCGCGACGGTGAAATCGCCGTAGTAGACGCCGAGCGACACGGAGAGCAGCTCCATGAGCCCGGCCGTGTCGACGCGGGGGCCTTCTGTCATGGAGGCCACACTACCCGGAAGTACTTGACCATCTCAAGTATGTGGCTCTACCGTCTCCTCATTGCATGAAGTTCTCAAGCATCAAGGTTGTCAAGTAGTAGCCATGAGGAGCGTCCCCGTGACCGTCACCGAGTCCCCCACCTCCCGCGCGGCCGAGATCCTGTCCCGGCCCGTCACGCTGAACGGCCTGACCGTCCCGAACCGCATCGCGATGGCGCCCATGACGCGCATGTTCTCCCCCGGCGGAGTCCCCGGCGAGGACGTGCGGTCGTACTACGCCCGCCGCGCCGCCGCCGGCGTGGGCCTGATCGTCACCGAGGGGACCTACGTCGGCCACGAGTCGGCCGGGCAGAGCGACCGTGTGCCGCGCTTCCACGGCGAGGAGCAGCTCGCGGGGTGGGCGAAGGTCGCCGAGGCCGTGCACGCGGCGGGCGGCACGATCGTGCCGCAGCTGTGGCACATCGGCATGGTGCGCGAGCAGGGCCAGGCCCCCTACCCCGATGCCCCGGCGATGGGCCCCTCCGGCATCCGCCCCGACGGCACCGAGGGCACGGGCAAGGCGATGACCCAGAGCGACCTGGACGATGTCATCGGCGCCTTCGCCGAGGCCGCCGCGGCCGCCGAGCGCATCGGCTTCGACGGCGTCGAACTGCACGGCGCCCACGGCTACCTCCTCGACCAGTTCCTGTGGGCGGGGACGAACCGCCGTACCGACGCCTATGGCGGCGACCCTGTGGCCCGTACGAAGTTCGCGGCCGAGATCGTGGCCGCGGTGCGCGCGACCGTCTCGCCCGACTTCCCGGTCATCTTCCGCTACTCGCAGTGGAAGCAGGACGCCTACGACGCGCGGCTCGCCGAGACCCCGGAGGAGCTGGAGGCGATCCTGACCCCGCTGGCCGCGGCCGGCGTCGACGCGTTCCACGCCTCCACCCGCCGCCACTGGATACCCGAGTTCGACGGCTCGGACCTGAACCTGGCGGGCTGGACCAAGAAGCTCACCGGCAAGCCCACCATCACCGTCGGCTCGGTCGGCCTCGACGGCGACTTCATCCACGCCTTCGCGGGCGAGGGCGCCCCGGTCCAGGGCATCGACGACCTCCTCGACCGCCTGGAGCGCGACGAGTTCGACATGGTCGCCGTCGGCCGCGCACTGCTCCAGGACCCGGAATGGGCGGCGAAGGTCCTGGCGGGGCGGACCGACGAGCTGAAGCCGTACAACGCGGCTGCGGTCAAGACGCTGAGCTAGGCCTCGAACTCTCGTGACGGTTCGCCGCGTCCCGTCGGCGAACCGTTTCGCGTTCTGGCCGGGAGGCTGGCGGGCCGTCGCGCGGCTACCTGACGGGTGACGTGTCCCCATCCCGCCTTCGACGCTGTCCGGGCCGGGGGTGCGTCGCCGCCGGGAGGGAAGTACCTGCAGGGTCTGCTGCGCCATCTGGCAGGCTGCTGGCATGGACATGCATTACGTGTTGCTCTACGGGTGCGCCGCGGCCGTCGTCGTGTCGGGCGTCCGACTCCTGGCGGCGCTCGCCGTGAAGGACTGCGAGGAGAAGGCTCCTCCACTGGCCCTGTTGCAGTCATGGCGGCGGCCTGTCCCGAGAGCCGCTGCGGGGCTGATGGGCACCATGGTCGCGTTCGGCATGGCCCAGGTGGTCGCACCCGCCATGATCGATGCGCTGGAGCGCCACCCTCATGGCGCGTGGTGGCGAGCCGTGACCGCCTTGCTGGTCCAGTCGTCCGGGTGGTTTCAACTCCTCTTCAACCTCGCCGCGCTGGCCGTTGTCGCTCCGATCGCCGAGCGACAGTTCGGTCCCTGGCGGATGGTACTGATCTTCACGACAAGCGGTGTGACGGCACAGGCGGTGAGCATGGCCGGCTGGAGTCTCCAGGGAGGCGGCGACTCGGTCGCGATCTGCGGCCTCGTCGGCGCCCTCGGCACCCATTACGCGACGCGCGGCAGCGTCACCGCCCTGCGGAGGGTGGCCCTCCTCATCCCCGCCGCGGGCCTTGTCCTTTGCCTCCTCGCCAACAACCACGGCGTCGGGCTCCTCGTCGGCTGCGTACTCGGGGTCGGACTGGCGTCTCCTGTCCGCCGATACCTGGTGGCCTGACCCCGAGCGACGGACGGCCGCCAGACGGCTGCCCAGAACCTGCCAACTGCAGGCGACCAGGCGACCCCAACCGGCGTACCGGCCCCTGGCGAACGTGCCCACGGACCGGGATCCCAGGACCAATTCCCCTCCAGGACCAGGGTCGGAGCGTGGGGGCTGAGGGGCATCACAGGGTCTCCCCTGTCTGGTTGCCCGACCGACTCGCGGGATCGGGGTGGGTGGGCCGGACGACGTAGGTGCTACCGCCCAGCACCTTGTCCTGGAATTCCTGCAGGACGTGGAACTCCACCGGGCGGTCGGCCACTCCCTCGGGCAGCCGGACGTTGACGGCGAGACCGCGCGAGCCGCGGTCGGGGTCGATGTGCACGCCCTTCAGCACGTTCTTGCGGTGCTCGTCGGGCGTCATCACGAACGAGCGCGCGAAGTCGAACTTGCGCACCTGTCCGTTGCGATCGGTGAAGGTGGCCGGGAGGAACTGGCCCGCGTTCTCCAGCTGTTCCACCCCGTGGCCGGGCTGCGGCCCCTGGGCGTTCCCGAGCTTCTCGAAGGTGATGTAGAGCCGGGTCCCCGCGGGCAGGTTCGCCCAGTCGAACCGTACGGTGAAGGGCTGGGCGGTCTGCTGGAGGTTGTTCAGCATGACGACGAAGGCCCTGGACGGTGTGACACCGCCGGGCAGGGCGTTCTCCACCTGGAGGTTCTTCAGCGCGGCATGCTTCCTGGAGGTCACCAGCGTCCCCACGTCGAAGATCTGGGCGGCCTGGAGGGGGTCCTCGTCGCACGTGGTGACGGCGAGGACGCAGGAGTGCGAGGCGGCCGTGGCCGGGATGAGGAAGTCCCACTCGGCCACGCCCGGTTCCGCCGCCTCCAGCCGCGCGAACGTCCTGGCCGGGCCCAGCGGCGTGTACGCCGTGGCCGCGGGATCCGCGTCGAAGGGCCTGCCGCCGGACCAGAAGTCCGGGGGCAGCGCCGGCAGGCCGGCCGAGGCGTCGGCCAGGAACGCCCGTACGCGCACGTTCGTCGCCGCGCTCACGCCCCGGTTGTGCACCTGGACGTAGAAGCGGTTCAGGCGGTCCCGACGGGCGCTCCGGTGGGCGATCGTGGTCAGCGCCACGTAGTCGCCGACCGGGGTGACCGTCTGGTAGGTCGGCTCCGGGGCGTCCACGACGATGTCGGGGCTCTGCCACCACCACATCACGCCCGGCGTGGCGCTCGGGTCGAAGGGGTCCGCGACGCCCGAGGGGGACGGCTGGACCCGTCCGGAGTCGAGGACCGTGTCGCGCACGTACAGGTCGACCATCTTCGTCTGCGCCGTGTCGACGGGGCGCTCCCAGACGCTCCGGCCGTGGGTGGCCGCGCGCAGCAGCCGGCTCTTGGCGTGCAGAACCAGGTCGAACACCGGGGAGTTGGGCAGGCCCTCGTCCCACGGGAGCCAGTTCAGGCCGGCGTCATCGGTCCGGAAGACGCCGAGGTCACCGCCGCAGAAGAGATGGTTGCTGTCGGTGGGGTCGATGACGATCGTGTTGATGGGATTCGCCTGCGCCAGGCCGTGGGAGCGCGAGGTCCACGCCTCGAGGGTCGCGGACCACCGGTAGACGTGGTCGTTGGTGAACTCTCCGGTCGCCTCGGATTTCAGCAGGCTTCCGATCGTCACCCAGAGATTGCCCGCGGTGTCGACGGCGATGTCCGAGATCCACACCGCGGGGAGGGGCGCGGCGGTCAGATCGGTGCGCGTCACGTCCGCGGGGTTCCATGTCGCTCCGGTACGCCGGTACTGGTAGACGTGCCCGTCCTTCGTTCCGGCGTACACGATGGTGCTGTCGGTGGGATGGACGGCGATCGCCGTGATCGCCTTGACCGGCGCCGCCGAGACCGCAGACCAGGTGTCCCCGCTGTTCGCGCTGCGCCAGAGCAGTCCGCCGCCGTAGTAGCAGGTCGTGGGGGTGGCCGGGTCCAGCGCGAACGGGCCGTAGAACTCGACGTCGCCGTCGGCGATCCCGCTGTTCTTCGTGTTCCACAAGGATCCGGCGTCGTCCGACCGCAGGATGCTCGCGTAGGTGTACTGGATGAACATCCGTGTGGGCTTCGACGGGTCGATCGCCGTGAAGCCGCCGTCCCCGCCTCTCGACAGCGTCCAGGCCGGAGTCCCCGCGTAGCGCTGGACGCCGTTGTCCTGGGTGCCGCCCAGCATGACGTTCTCCCATTCGGGGTGGAGGGAGAGCGACTCGAACTGCAGCGTCGCCAGGTCGCGGTTGCGGTGGCTCCATGTCATTCCGGTGTCCGTGGAGATCTGGATACCGCCGTCGTTGGCCTCCCAGCAAGTCGCGGGGTTGACGGGATCGAAGACGAGAGCATGGTGGTCGTCGTGGACGTTCGCGACGTAGTCGAAGACGCCGCCACCGGTGCTGGAGCGCCACAGGCTGCGCTCGGCCACGAACACGATGTTGGGATCCGTCGGGTGCACGGCCACACTGAGGGCCCACCAGCTCTGGTCGGTGAAGCCGAAGGTGGCCGTGTGGGTGTGACCCGCGACATCGTCGGTGGTCAGGGTCACCTGTCCGCCGCCGGCCAGACGTGCGAACTGCTGAGCGGTGAACGACACGGTGTGTGCGTGGGTGGGGGTTCCGGTCGACGAGCTCGTGTACGTGTGGGGAGCCGTCGCCGCCGTCATGTCCGAGGCGGGCACGGTGAAGTCGTGGGCGTGCCCCGCACTCGCGGATGTCGTCGGCGCCGCCGGGGAGTTGAGGCGCATCGGAACCGCCGACCACGTGGCGCCTCCGTCCGTCGTCCTTGCGAGCGCGACGAAGCCGGGGAACCAGGCGAACAGGGCGAGAATCACTGTGGGGTTCTCCGCCTGCTGCGTCAGCGCCACCCGGTCGAAGGTGCCGGCCGCGGGCAGCTCGGGGCTGTTGATCACCGTCCAGGCGGACCACGTCCCGTTGGTCCTCGTGCTCGTGAACAGGGCCTGGCCGAAGAGGGCGGTGATGACCTTGACGGTGCCCTGGGGGCCCGGCACGCGGAGGACCACCATGTCGGTGTAGAGGCCGGGGCCCGTGAGGAGCGTCCAGTTCACACCGCCGTCGGTGCTCTCGAAGACACCGATGCTGGAGGACAACAGCAGGCCCTTGCCCGTGGCGTCCGTCGGATCGAACGCCAGGCGGGTGATCTCGGCCCGTTCGAAGCGCGCCGTCGCCAGCTCCGTCCAGGTGTCGCCGCCGTCGGAGGAACTCAGCAGGCCGTTGCCGTAGTAGGTGTCGGCCGAGGACTGGAACTCACCGGTTCCCGCGACGATGTGGAGATGGTCGTCGGGGTCGACGGCCAGGGCGCCGATCGCCAGGCTGTGCTGGAAGTCCGACTTCGGGGTCCAGGTCAGCCCGCGGTCCGTGCTCTTCCACACGCCGCCGTTCGCCGTGCCCAGGTACACCGTCTTGGGGTCGGTGGGGTCGATGGCGATCGCGAGGGCGCGGCCGCTGTAGCCGGTGCCGAAGGACACCACCGGGCCGGGGCCCACCGGCGTCCAGTTGGTGCCGCCGGTCACCGGCGGCGGCGGGAAGGTGCCCGGGCTTTGGTCCGCCGTGGCCAGAAGGCCCGCCTCGATGCGGTCCCGACGCTCCCGGAGCGCCCTGACCTGCGAGATCTGCGTCTCCCGAACGCCGGGCGGGATGCGGCCGAGGTGCCCGAAGCGGCGCTCCCAGTGGAATCGCTCGCGCTCGAAGGCGCTGTCGCTCGCCTCCGGCTCCTCACCGGCGCCGGTTCCCCGCCCGTCATCGAGGTCCGGCGGCGGGACCTCGCCGCCCCGCGCCCTGATCACCACCCGCGTGTGGGCGCTGCCCTCGTACTCGTCCTGCGCGTACCCCTCCCCCGTTTCTGCGTACGCCGCCCCGATGTGGTGCTCGCCCGGGTCCATCCGTAGCGTCGAGAGCCGGCAGAGGAAGGCCCCGGTGCCGTCCGGGCGGATCGCCTCGCCCTTGTCCCGGGCGGGATCGGGCACGGTGAGGCCCTGTAGTACCCGGTCGGGCAGAACCGCCTGCCCGTCGACCGACAGGCGGATCGGCCAGCTCTGCCAGCCCGTCCCGCGGATCTCGAGCGGCATGCCCTGCCTGCATTCGGGGAGGCTGACGTCGAGGTGAGGGGTGGCGGCCGGTCCACCGTCGGACCGGCCGGTGTCGCTTCCGTAGCCGTCCATGAATCTCACGATAGGCGCAGGTCAGAGGCACTTCCTGTGCAAGTTTCAATGTTTGAACGGGACTCGACGCCGGGTTTTAGGGTGGGGGGAACGCGGGGGCGCGGGTGGCGATGGTGTACGTGTTCCCGGCTCCGTCGGTGACCTGGGCGGTGGTGTCGCGCGGCGGATGGTCCGATGTGAGGCCGATGGTGAAGCTGCTGTTGCCGGCCGCGACACCGGAGGCGCCGAAGGCGATGGTGAGGCGGTTGTCCCGCTGGGTGACGGAGGTGGGCCGGACCGTTCCGGGTCCGCCTTGGGTGATGACGTAGAGGTCCGATCCGCCGGTTCCGTCGTAGTCGATACGGCTGACGGGCCCGAAGTCGAGGCTGAGCGTGCGGACGGCCGACGCCGGCAGCGGCCCCGAGACCGGTGTCATGTCGACGCGGTACTGGTACGGGTAGCGACCCGCGCCGACCGAGCCGGCGACACCGGGCGGGTACAGACGCGACTGGAGCGAACCCGATCCCGTGGCGCCCGCGATCTGGATGGCCGGGGCGATGTCGTTCGGCACGGGCGCGCCCGAGGGCGCGAACACGCACTCGACGATGGTGGACGTCACGTCCACCGCGCGCAGGTCCCATTCGAAGGGGAGCAGCGTACGGCGGATCACGCGCCGGCACACGGCGCAGAACGGGGTGAGGTTGCGCATCATGCAGTTGAACGCCGGCCGGTACAGACCGCAGTGGTAGTTGCCCGCGCCTTCGAAGGCGCCGATCGTGCCGGCGGCCACGGGGTTGGCCTGCGGGTCGCACAGCGCGCAGTCGGCGTTCTTGGACGTGGGCATCGCCGTCGTCGCCTGGACCAGCGCCGCCCATTTGATCGTGGTGCGGCCGGTGTCGAGGGTGATGTTCGGCGCGGTCGGTTCGATGCCGCTGTAGGAGTCGCGTCCGGTCTCCCCGCTGCCGCAACCGGCCCAGGACTCGTACTCGTCGGCGAGTCCGAAGGCGGCGTGTCCCAGTTCGTGCGCGGCGACCGTGACCCAGTTGGTGGTCGTCGAGCTCACGGCGATGGCTCCACCCGAGCCTCCGTACTTGGTGTTGTTGACCACCACGATCGCCTGGTGCCAGGAAGGAACCTGGGCCGTGAGCACGCCCTGCACGATCGCCGTGTCGGCCGTCAGCAGTCGGGCGAGTCCGCCGGTGCAGTACGTGGCGTTGAAATAGGTCTTCGGAGTGGCTCCCGTGCCGCCGCAGGGCGCGGGGTCGTCGGCGCCGCTGTCGGTGGAGGTGACGTCCACGCGGTGGATGTTGATCCGGCCCTGGACCGCCGGCTCGTCGAACGGTGGCATGGCGAAGAGCTGGCTGACGAAGAACTGCGCGTCCGTGTGCCACTGGGTCATCTCGCTGCTCCTGTAGCCCTCCGAGAGCAGAACGAGGTTCCACCGCGAGGCGGCCGGGCCGCTGTTGTGGAGCACAGTCGTGCCGAGGACGGTGCCGTCGCCGGTACCCATGTCAGGTTCCACCCCCCTCGGCGTCGTGTCCCAGTGGATACCGGGCGACCGCCTGCGTCTTCACGGTGATGCGCAGGAGCGACGCTTCCCTGGCCTCCGCCAATGCGGGTACCAGGACGAAGAAGCGTCCCTTGGGCTGGGAGACCGGCTGGTGCGTGAAGGGCCGGTCCGGGTCGGCGGAGAGGACCTCCGCCTCTTCGGTGATCGGGTTGTCCAGCGGATGGCTGTGGATCCGCTGTCCGCGCGCGTCCAAGAGGTCCACCCGGTAGCCGACCGAGACGCCCGGCTCTTCGGTGGGGCCGGCCGGGGCCAGGCCGACCGCCAAACCCTGCTGTGCCGCCACGCCGCCCGGAATCACCAGGTCGACGTGCTCACTGGCGACCAGTTCGATGTGGTGGCCCCGGTACTCGAAGGTGAGCCGTATCGCACCGCTCATCAGGTACGCCTCCTCGGATCCGGTTTCCCGGACACGGTCGTCACGTCCACCGGACCACCATCGGACGGGGCGCGCCACACCACGGGCACACCCCTCCGCAGGCCGTGGCGGGCCGGACAGCGACGCGCCGGCCGGTGAGCAGGAGACGATCGACCTACGCCGAACGGGTGACGCTCCGGACGGTGGCTCCCCCCTTGTGCGCCGCGGCCGGTCCGGCCACCAGCTCTTCGAGCGGCCGTGGCACGGCCGGGAGCAGCAGCGTCATGTGCCTCCGCCGCGGTCGCCGCGCCTGGCGCTCGCTGCTGCCGCGGCCAGGGCGAGGGCTGTCCCGGCCGCCGCACACAGCCACGTCCACCCCGGCCCCAAGGCGCCGCCTCCCAGCGCGGACGCCGCGACCCAGGCGACGGTTCCTCCGAGCGCTCCTGCCCCCAGTCTGAGCATGACGAGCGACCACCGCCGCTCAGGCACGACGACACGCAGCACCACCAGGGAGGCCACCAGGGCCAGGGCGCCCAGGGCGGCCACGACGGCGGGTTTCACCGAACCGGGAAGCGGAACGGTGTACTGGAGGGACTGCACGGCTGCCAGGCTCATCAGGATGGCGCCGATGGCGCCCGTCAGCCCGAGATTGACCGTCTCCTGCCGTCGCTGCAGACTGCGTTGAACCAACTGGTCGGCAAGTGCCCCGACTTGGGTGCACCGGCGCAGCGCCGCCTCCAGATACGTGGCATCGTCGTCGAGGCGCTGGAGGAACCACTCGGACAGCGCCCGGTCGTCTGCGAACAGTCCGCCGAGATCCGGACCGCCGCTGAGGGCTTCGAGATTGGCCGCGGCGATCTCCACCGTGCGGGACATCTCGCGACTGCGGGTCGAGCGGTCGACCAGACCGCGTTCGCGTGCTTGGAGATCGACCAGAGCCCGGGACGCGGCGAGCAACTCCGAGTGGCGGCCGGCCCCGCGCCGCGTGGCGTCCGTCTTCTCCAGTACGTCGCCGACGACCCTGTCCGTAGCGGCGCGCAGGCGGCCGATGCCCTCGGCCGACGCCCACACCCTCAGTTGGTAGCGGAGCTTGGCCGCATGCAACAGGTACTTCCCCAAGGGCGGCAGCGCGCGTGTACGCGTGGTCCAGACCCAGGCGGTCAACTCGGGGTCGCGATCGTGCGCGGCGACGACGAGCAGGCGGCGCTCATCGCGGGCATCCCGGGACGCCGAGGTCTCCCACACGGCGAACCCCTGGGGAACCACGACGCCCTCGTACGGCCAGCCCGTCGACGCGTCGTCAGCGGTCGGCGCATGGGTACGTACGTGGGTGGTCAGCGGGCCCTCCGGCGCGACCGAGGGCGCAGCCCAGAGCCCGTTCGAAGGAGGAGGGGAATCCGGCGGCTCGGCCAAGCGTGCCAGATACAGCCGGGCCGATCCGAGTACGCCTGACTCGTGCCGCTGTGTGTTCCGGGACGCCCGCACGACCCCGGACCACTGCGCGTCCAGTTCCGCCCAACCCAGCCCGTCGGCGGCCTCGGGCGCCAGCATGACCGACAGGCACAGGACGTCGTGCTCCCGCCGGAGCGCGGCCTGCCACACACCCGGTCCCGGTCGCTTCCTCGCCGCGAGCAGCCCCCGCGCGCCCCGGACATCCGCGCTCCCGGCGGCGCCCGCCAAGCACGCGTCCCAGCCGCCCCCCGGTTCCAGCCCCGCACCAGTGCCCTCCACCGGAACGGTCATCCCGAGCATCTCGCCGCACGTGTTCCACAGCTTCCTGACGAAGGCGAGAGCGTCGTGACGGTCGTCCCCTGTGGTGACGACGAAGAGATGCACCCCCAGCGCCTCAGCCTGGAGCATCAGGACCTGCGGCGTCGGCGCCCGATGCGGCGCGGGAGGCCCGGTTGTCGCCGTCCAGGGCATGGACCAGCTCGTCGAGTCGTTCGCGATGCTCCTCGGGCAGCGGCAGCAGGGAGGAGTCCTCCAGCCCGGAGATGCGCTGAGGGCCTGCCAGCTCGACATCCCCCAGGGCCTGCTGGAAGGCGGCGAGGTCTCCCGCCGCGAGCGCATCCCGCATGGCCTTCAGACCCTGTCCGACCGCGTCCCAGTTCTTGGCACGGAGCTGCCAGACTTCGACATCCGCCAAGACCTCGGCAGCCGTCTGCCGCAGCTCTTCCTCCATGTACGCAGAACCTAGCGGCGCAACGGAACCGATGCGCGTCCATTCAAGAAATTGATCAAAGGTCCATGACAGTAAGGTGGATGACTACCCATCATGTTCTGTGGGGTCCGAGACGTTGCTGCGAGGCGAGGCACCTATGGCCAGTGTTTCCCATCAACGGTCCCGCGAGGAGCAGGAGCAGGAGCGTCGCGAACGAGCCCGGCGGCGCGCGCTTCAGGAGCAGGTCCGCGAGCGTGCGAGCCGCCGTCTGCGCGGCGACGTTCGTGCCGGGCGCGACACCCCGACGGACGTGGACCGCCTGACCGTGGCGGTCGCACGCGCGAAGCCCGGCACTCGGCGCCGGGCGACCGCCGTGACGGCCCTGTCCGCGAAACTGCTCCTCCGCTTCCGCCGGAGCCCGGAGAAGGACGTCGCCGACCTCGTGACGGCGATCCGGCTGCTGAGCGAAGCGGCGGACGGACGGTCGGCCGGGGACGCGGCCGGCCGTGAACACGCCGTGGACGACGCCCGCGTGGAGCGGATCGTGGGATCGGGCAGCTCGGCGGATGCCGCGCGGGTGGCGTTGCTCGTCGAGTGTCTTGAGGAGTGGGAGGTCATCGAGCGGGTCGCACCTCCGGGCAGGTCGCGGGCAGAGATGGGGTGGGCTCCGGACCTCGACGTGCTGCGGCGGCGACTTGCCGGGATGGCGGGGGCGCCGGCTCGACAGCGGGTTCGTGCGCTGCACGCCTGCGGCAGCGCCCGCGCGGCCTCGGACGGGCCCGGGGCCGCGTACGAGGACATGGTCGCCGCCGTCACCCTGCTGCCCCGGACGGCTGGATGGGGCGTGCCCTCCGGAAGCCCGGGACCGGCGACCGAACAGGTCACGCTCAAGGCCGCGGTCACGGCGGACGCGGCGGCCTGCGCCATCGCCGCCGGGCGCCCGGTCGAGGCGATCGAGCTGCTGGAGACCGGCCGCGGGGTGGTGTGGGACCAGTTGCTGCACGCCACGATCCGGGCCGAGTTACGGGCCGTGGACCGCCGGCTCGCCCGACGCGTGGACCGGGCCTGCCGATATCTCGAACGGCCCGATCGGCCCGGCGAGGCACCCGATCGCTATGCCGAGCGCGACGTGGCGGCAGAGCGGACCGCCCGTCCCGACACACCCTCCGCAGCGGTCACACGACGGTGGGGACTGGTCCTCCAGCTCACGGAGAAGGGCGCCGCGCGGCGCGAACGGCGCTGGGCGCGGGCGGCCGAACGCGCGCAGGGACTCCTGCCCGACGCCACCTTCCGGACGGTGAGCTACCTCTCCGACATCAGGCCCGCCGCCGCCGAAGGGCCCGTGGTGGCGGTGATCCTCAGCCGGTTCGGCTGTCACGCCCTGCTCGTGACGGCGGAGGAGGACGCGCCGCGGGTCGTCCCGCTGCCTGCCCTGACGCTGCGGGCAGCACGACGCAACGCCCGCGGCTACCTCACCGCGTTGAACGAACTGACCGGGGCGGAGCGGGAGGCGCGCATCCAGGCGACACTGCACTGGCTGTGGGACACCGTCGCCGCGCCCGTCTTCGCCGCGCTGGCCCTGCCCGGACGCACCGGGGAGAGCGGGGACGGCGAGATCCCGCGTCTGTGGTGGTGCCCCTCCGGGCCGCTCGCGGTGCTCCCGCTGCACGCCGCCGCACCACGGCCGGTCGCGGGCAGTACACCTGCCGGGGCCGGGGAACGGGTCGTTTCCTCGTACACCCCGACCCTGCGCAGCCTGATCTCCGCCCGCAAGGCCCGGGACCTGCGCCAGAACAGCGGCAGTGGCAGTGGCAGTGGCAGTGGCAGTGGCAGTGGCAGTGGCAGTGGCAAGCGGAACGGGAATCGGGGCGACCGGGATCGGCTGCTCCTGGTGTCGGCAGGCGGCCGCGCCGGCCATCAGGCCCTTCCGGCAACGGCCCGCTTCCGTGACTTTCTCACCGGCCTCCTCCCGGAGGACGTACTGACCACGCTGTACGGGGCGCAGGCCACCGCCGGGAACGTGAAACGCGCGCTGGGGCGGCACAGCCGGGTCCATTTCGACTGCCACGGCCGGCAGGACCCCGTGTCGCCGGAGCGTACCGGCCTGGTGCTGCACGACCAGGATCTGACCATCGCCGACCTCGCCGAAGCCCGTGCGAGGCGGCCGGAGTTCGCCTTCCTCGCCGCGTGCTCCACAGCGGCCCCGGACCACATGGACCTCGACGAGATGATCTCCGTGACCTCCGTCCTGCACTACCGCGGCTATCAGTCCGTCATCGGCACGATGTCGCCCGTCCTCGACACCAGCACCGAGCGCGTGGCCAAGGCGGTCTACGGCCGGCTCGCCGAGTCCCGCCCCGAGGCGCGGCCGGATTCTGCCGCGACCCTGCTGCACGATGCCGTGAGCCGGGAACGACGGCGGCGTCCCCGCCACCCGAGCACGTGGGTGCCGTTCATCCATGTGGGCGTCTAGCGTGGCCCCCGTGCCCCAGGGGGGCCTCTCCGTTCTCGTCGCCGTCGCCGGCGGCGGGCTGACCCGTGCCGACCTGCTCGCCCTGACCGCTCTCCCGCCGGACGAGCTGGACGGGGAGATCGCCGCTGCCTCAAGGACCGGCCTCCGCCGGGCCGCGAGCCGCTGGACCGGCAGGACCGTCCACGTGATCGCCGACGGCGGGCAGCGGCAGCATGTCAGGGGCGAGGCCGGGGAGCGCGTCACGGCGGACTGCGCCGCGGCCCTGCACGCGTGGGCGGAGTCGTACCAGGTGGGCGGCTGGCCCGACGGCACCCCGGAATACCTGCTGGACGGCTACTTCCGCCTTCTGGAGTCGACGGGCGACGTACACCGCATGGCGGCCTGCGGCACCGACCGGGCACGGCACGCGCGGCTGCGCGCGCTGACCGGCGGCGATGTCGCCGCCGTGCACGAGGTCACGGCCTGCCAGTCCGCCCTCGCCGTGCAGGACGCCCCCGACCTGGCCGCTGCCGCCGTCCTGGCGCTGCTCCGCGAGGAACTCACCGGGCGCGGCGACCGACTGCCCACCAGCCTGCCCGCGACGCTCGCCGCTGCCGGCGACCCGGTACGGGCCGATCAGCTCGCCCGCTCCTTCGACGCACCGGCTCGCAGGGCTGCCGCTTTCACCGGCCTGACTCTCGCGCTCCTGGACGAGGGCCGAATCGCTCAGGCACGGCATGCGATCGACGAACTCGCGTGCGCCGTCGCCAAGTTGGGTTCATTCGACGAGAAGCCGGCGAAGGACGCGGTGCTGCGGCTCGCCGCAGCGGGCCAGTGGACGTCGGCCGAGCGCGTCGCCCGGGCGGCCCCCTCAGTGACGGACAGGGCGGTCGCGCTGCGCGCGCTGGTGGACGCTCAGATCGCCGCGGGCCATCTCGACCAGGCCGAACATCTCGCCCTGACCTTCACCTCCGACGACGACGGCACCGAAGGCGACCGCGGCAACGACACCGGCGGCGCCGACCGTACGGCGCTGATACCGGTGATCGTCGCGCTGGCTGCCGACGGCCAGGGCGGTCGGGCCGAGTCGCTGGCCCGCGCGTTCCCCGGCCCCGTATCGGTTCGGGAGCATGGGGGCGTCCTGGCCCTGCCGCAGCTTGCCCTGGCACTCGCGGCGACCGGGCAGGACGAGCAGTTCCACCGGCTCCTTCGCGTGGTGCCCGACGAGCAGACCCGTAAAAGGCTGCTGACGACCGCCACGATGGCCGCGGCCCGCGACATCGACCAGGCGGAGGAGGAGGCACGTTCCGTCGCCGACGATCTCGGCAGGGCCGATGCCCTGAGGAGCGTCGTCGTCCGGCTCTTGGTGGCAGGAGAGACCAAACGGGCCGTCTCCGTCGCGCGGGAGATTCCCGTCGGGCCCCTTGTCCGCGCGCTGCGGGAGGAGACAGACCTGTCGGATACCGAGCTCCTGCTGGATGCACTCGGCCACCATCCACGGCCAGGCCTCGTGCGGGTGCTCGTGGAGCAAGGCCGACCAGACCTCGCCGAATCCTTCGTGAGCCGCATCTCGAACGACGGCGACCGTGTGACGGCCTCCTGCGAACTGGCCGTGGCCCTCGCCACGGCGGGCGACACGGCCCGAGCCGAGGCCCTGTACGCGGAGCACCGCCGCCGCCACAAGTTCGACGGCCCTGCGGTGCTCAAGGCGGTGGCCCTCACCCACTTGGAGACGGGCGCCCTCGACGCGGCCCTACGGACGGCGCACACTGCCGCCACACCGCATCTGGCACGGCAGGTTCTGCGCGACATCGCGGTGTGGCTGGTCGAGAACGGAAGGACCGCAGAAGCGGAACAGCTCGCGGCAAGCCCGGACGACGGCGTCGAGGGCACCGCGGCCGGTGCCGAGGGTGGGTCCGTCGGCGCGCTCGACACCGGGCCCGCCTCCCTGCCGCATCACGCCGAGATGCTGGCCACCATCGCCGCCGCGGCCGCCGCCGAAGGGGACGCGGCCACCGCTCGTCGGCTCGCGTGGCGTGCGGCGGCGTTGCCGCACACCACACCAGGGCTTCCCCCGCTCCGACTGCTCCTGCTCGCCGAGGCGCTGGTGGAAGGGGAAGAGCACGCCTTCGCGTGCCAACTCACCGAGCGTGCGGCCGCCTTGGCCGGAACCTCCAATGATGTTCTGCTCAGCCGTGCCACGGTCATACTGGCCCGCGCCGGAGCCCTCTCCCGGGCCGAAACCCTGGCCCGCTCCTTCTCGTTCTGGTCACACCGGGAACCCGCCCTGGAAGCCGTGGCGTCGGCGTATGCGTCCGCGGGCGACGTCGCCCGGGCACAGTCCGTCGTGGACGCCATGGACAGCGGGCATGCACATAGAGTCCGGGCGATGGCCGCGGTCGCGACAGCATTGACGCGCCGCGGCGACAGCGACGGTGCCCGGGTGGTCGCCGCGGAGGCCAAGGGGATCGCTCAGGAGCTGTTCTACGGGCAGGGGCCGGCGCTCATCGCCGTCATCGGTGCCCTGCTCGGCCTCGGTGACCTCGCCGAGGCCGAGCAGGCGGTCGGCACGATCCGCGACTACCACGAACGTGAAGCCGCGCGGAAGACGCTGTCCGCGGCGCGCACGGAACCGGTAGCCGGGGACGCGCCTCGGCGGGCGTGGCAGTCCAAGGAACCGGGTGAGGTACCCGCGGTCGTCGCCGAGGTGGCTCGCTGGCTGAAGGAGGCGGGCGACGAGGCGGGCGCCGCCCGACTGCTCGCCGACGCTGCCGAGCACGCGCGGGACGAGGACACCTCCCGCGCCGCGAGGGGCGGAGAGGCTGAACCCCCCGCATGGATCTGCCGACTGCTCGCCCGCGCGCTCTGCGGCATCGGCCGGCACTGGGACTTCGTCCTGCCGAGCCTCGCCGCCCTCGACCGGAAGGTCCCCGTCGCGGTCGCCGAGGCTCTGGGGCTCGACTGCCCTGCTCCGCGCGCCGCCGACCGGCGACACGGGCGTTCCTACGCCGGTCTCACGGCGGACCAGCTCATCGTTCGCGTCGTGCTGTGCCGTCGCGCGGGCCGCACCGAGGATCCGGACCTGCTCCTCGTCCTCCGCGAACTGCGCCGGGAGTACGGCCATGACGCCTGCCCCTTCGCCGCATCCCTCGAGCGCCTCGCCTACGGAACGCATGGCCCCGCTCTGTTCCAGGAGGGAATGCGGCCCGACGAGGCGGAGATGGTCAGCAGGATTCTGGAACAGCTGACGGGCAACCCCGGGCAGCAGGCGCCCTGAACCCTCGGCCCAGCCGCACCCCGAGCGGCACCGCGACCCCCTCCCCAGCGGCACCCCGACGCCCTCGGCCGGCGGCGGTGGCACGGCGGACACGGCACCCGACCCGGCACCCGACCCAACCACAGGACCAAACGGTGAGATAGCACCTTACGGAGCGGCGGGGCCGGCTGGCACAATGCGTCGGTGCACAGCCAGACCCATCCCCCGACCGACGCCGGAACGCCACTCGCCGCCCCGGCGCCCGCGACCCGGCCCGCCCTCACCGCCGGGCTCACCCTCGCCCTGATCTCCGCCGTCGCCTTCGGCGGCTCCGGCACCGCCGCCAAACCGCTGATCGAAGCCGGGCTCTCCCCGCTCCACACCGTGTGGCTGCGCGTCGCGGGAGCCGCCGTCGTCCTGCTCCCGCTCGCCTGGCGCCACCGCGACGCGGTCCGCCAGCGGCCCGGCCTGCTGCTCGGCTTCGGCCTGCTCGCCGTGGCCGGTGTCCAGGCCTGCTACTTCGCCTCGATCTCCCGCATCCCGGTCGGCGTCGCGCTGCTGATCGAGTACCTCGGGCCGCCGCTGCTGCTCGGGTACGTGAAGTTCGTGCAGCGCAAGCCCGTCGGGCGCGGCGCCACGATCGGCGCGGCGGTGGCCGTCGCCGGGCTCGCCTGCGTGGTCGAGGTGTGGAACGGGCTGCGGTTCGACGCGCTCGGGGTTCTGTTCGCGCTCGGTGCGGCGTGCTGCCAGGTCGGGTACTTCGTGCTCGCCGACGCCGGCCGGCGCGGCGAGAAGCCCGTCGACCCGATGGCCGTCAGCGCCTACGGCCTGCTGATCGGCGCGCTCGTCCTCACCGTCGCCACCCGGCCCTGGGAGGCGGACTGGCCGGTCCTCACCGGCTCCGTGACCATGAACGGACACTCCCTGCCGGCCGCCCTCCCCGCCGCCTGGATGATCCTCGTCGCCACCGTCCTCGCGTACCTGACCGGCGTCGTCGCCGTCCAGCACCTCTCCCCGCCCGTCGCCGGCGTGGTCGCCAACCTGGAAGCGGTGGTCGCCACCGTCCTCGCCTGGGTCCTGCTCGGCGAGCACCTGGGCCTGCCCCAACTCGCCGGCGGCGCGCTCGTCCTGGCGGGGGCCTTCGCCGCACAACGGGGGAAGTAGCTCGGCTGGATCACGCCCGGGGGCTCGGGGAACCGTGAGGCCGACCACGTGGACGGCCTCTCGCGCGCTCTTGGCCGATCACCTGGTCGGCGTCGCGGTTCCCCGAGCCCCTGACGATGTGACCGTGCCGTAGGTCCGGAGGGTGTCGGCCGGGTCGCCGGGGCGGCCGCGCAGCACCGCGTCCAGGAAGGCGAGGATGGCCGCGGCGACGACGCGCGGGCTTTCTGTGCGGCCCAGGGTGCCGACGATCGAGGGCACCGGCGGCAGGTAGAGCGGGCCGTCCATGAAGGTGAGGTGTCCGGCGCCGGGGACGGTGAGCCGGTAGCTCGTCGCGGTGGTGTACTCAAGGGCCTCGGTGAGACGGGGCAGGTAGCGCGGGTCGGTGCCGGCGGTGATCTCCTGGGTGAGCGCGAGCGCCGGCTGCTCAAGGGCGGGCGCGGTGGGACCGTGGGGGTAGCCGTCCAGATCGACGACGGCGTCGAACCGCCGGTCCTGCCGGGCTGCCTGCAGGGCGGCGGCACCGCCCAGGGAGTGCCCGGCCACCGCGGCGCGGCCGGTGTCCAGGCGCCCGGCCACCGGGTCGGCGGTCGCGCCACGGTCCAGGTGCTCCAGCCGGGTGAGGACGAAGCGGAGGTCGGCGGCCCGGACGGCGGTCCAGTCGGCGGCCAGCTCCTCGTCCCTGCCGCGGTCCCCGGAGGAGGCGGTGGTGGCGCGGATCGTGCGGCCGTCGGCGAGGACGACGACGGCGGAGTCGTACGGGTGGTCGAGGGCGGCGACCAGGTAGCCGTGGCTGGCCAGCTCCTCCGCCCAGGCGGTGTTCTGGGTCCGCACCCCGCCCGACCCCGGGGAGAAGAGGACGACCGGGAACCGCTCTCCCCCGCCGGCCACCGGCGCGTCGACCACGGCGCGGCTGCGGGCCCGCGGGACGCCGTCCACCACGAAGCCGGGCAGGCCGACCCCGCCGGCGAGGGCGTCGGCGACGGTGCGCGCCTCCTGCTCCGTGCGTCCGAGGTACTGGGCCCGCCGGGTGCCCGCAGGGCTCTGCTGCGCCGGGTACCAGAGCTGGACCACGACCGTGCGCCGGTCGTCCGGATCGGCGGTGAAGCTCTCGGGGCGGAGCGGATCGGTCCACTGCACCACCCGGGTGCCGACCGCGAACGCGCCCGACGGCTCGGGGAAAACGGGCACGGGGAAGGCCCAGGCGGCCACCGGGCCGATGGCGATCAGGCCGGCGCAGGCCAGCGATCCCGGCAGGGCCAGCCACCAGCGGGCCCGCCACGTCGGTCGGCCGGTACGGCGCCGCAGCAGGGGCGGGAGGGCGAACGCCGAGGCGAGGGCGGCGCCGGCCAGGACCGGCATCATCTGCCAGCGGATCCCGGCGATGCCCAGCACGATCGCCGACGACACGAGGACCGCCCCGGCCGCGACGGTGACGGGCCGGCGGACGGCCGGGGGGAGCCAGCGCGCCGCCACCAGTGCGAAGGCGCCCAGCAGGACGAGGACTTCCGGAAGGGACATGGACGGTCCCGGGACGGTTTCGGTCACCCGGCCATGCTCGGCGCCGGGTCCGCGCCGCCGCATCGGTCCCGGGTCGCCGCCGACTGCGACCGGGATCGTAACCGGGGCGGGCGCGACTGCGACCGCAGGGGCAACGGAGGCGGGCGCTACTGCGACCGCAGTGGCAACCAGGCACCCCCGACCGGCGGCCGGTCTGCGACCGCGGGAGGTGGCGGGGCTCCTCCTGCGGTCGTACCCCGGCGCGGTGATGTCCGACGCCGGGCTCATGTGCGGAGCGGTCCCGCGGCCCAGGCTCCGGGTGTACGCGGGTGGCGACCCCGGTCGGGGCCGCCACCGTGCCGGATCGACGGAACGGAGAGGTGTGACGGTGCGCCGCCGGGACCGGGTACCGCCCCTGGTGTGGGACTCGGTACTGCCGGCGCTGCTCCTGCTCGCCATCACGACCGGGCGGGCACCGGACGGCCTCGCGCGGTGCCGGTGGCGCTCACCGCGGCCCTGGCGCTGCCGCTGGTGTGGCGGCGCCGGGCCCCGCTCGCGGTGTTCGTCGCCGTGGCGGCCGCCGCCTTCGTCCAGTGGCTGGCGGACGTCCAACTGCCCGCGGACGTCGTCCTGCTGGTGGCGCTCTACACGGCGGCCGCGCACAAGGGCCGGCGCGGCACGGTGCTCGCCGCCGCCGCCGTCGTGGAGGGCGGGGCCGTACTGGCCTGCCTGCGTTGGGCACCGGACGGCGCGTTCCTGACGCCCTTCGTCGCGCTCTCCGCGACGGTCGTCACCGCCGCCGTCCACGGGGTGAACGTGCGGACCAGCCGGGCCTACCTCGCCGCCGTGCAGCAACGGGCCGAGCGGCTGGCGCTGCACCAGGAGCAGCAGGCGCGACTGGCCGTCGCCGAGGAGCGGGCCCGGATCACTCGCGAGATGCACGACATCGTCACCCACAGCCTGTCCGTCATGGTCGCGCTCACCGATGCCGCCGTCTACGCGCAGCGCAGGTCCCCGGACCGGGCCACCGCCGCGATGCTGCAGATCTCCGAGACGGGCCGGCAGGCCCTGACCGACATGCGGCGGCCGCTGGGCGTCCTGCGGGCCGACGAGCGGGATGCGGAGCGCCACCCGCCGCCCGGCATCGCCCAGTTGGAGGCGCTCGCCGACCAGATGGCCGCCGCCGGGCTGCCGACCGGCCTTGAGGTCCGCGGCGGCCACGCCCACGTACCGGCCACCGCGCAACTCACCGTCTACCGCCTGGTGCAGGAAGCCTTGACCCACACCCTCAAGCACACCCCCGCCGGCACCTGCGCGACGGTCCTGGTCGATTGCTCGGCCGGGAGCGTGGGCGTGAACATCACCGACAGCGGCCCCCGGCCTGCGCCTCCCGCCGCCGCACCGTCCGGCCACGGCATCCCCGGCATGCGCGAGCGCGCGGCCGCCTACGGGGGGACGCTGCGGGCCGGACCGCTTCCGGGCGGCGGCTGGGGCGTGCGGACGCGGCTCCTCCTCCACAGCGGCGGGGCGGCCTCCGTATGACAATCCGGGTCGTGATCGCCGACGACGAGGCGCTGCTCAGGACGGCCTTCGGCACGGTCCTGGAGGCCCAGCCCGACATGGCACCGGTCGGCGAGGCCGCGGACGGGGCCGAGGCCGTCCGCCTCGCCCGGGAGCTGCGGCCCGACGTCGTCCTGATGGACGTCCGGATGCCCGGGACGGACGGGATCGAGGCGACCCGGCAGGTCGTCGAGGCGTCCCCGCGGAGCAGGGTGCTGATCCTGACCACCTTCGACCTGGACGCGTACGCCTTCGCCGCGCTCGGCGCCGGGGCCTCCGGCTTCCTGCTGAAGAACACCCGACCCGAGGAGCTGCTCACCGCGATCCGCAACGTCGCGGCGCGCGACGCGGTGCTCTCCCCGCGGATCACCCGGCGCCTGCTGGAGGACGTCCGCCCGCACCTGCCGGGCGGGGACGCCGCCGTCCGCGACGAGCGGCTGGACCGGCTCAGCGCCCGGGAGCGCGAGGTGCTCGTCGAGGTCGGCCGCGGCCGGTCCAACGCCGAGATCGCGGCCGCCCTGTACCTGGCGGAGGCGACCGTGAAGTCCCATCTGGGGCGGATCCTGCTCAAGTTGGATCTCCGCGACCGGATCCAGGCCGTGGTCTTCGCCCACGAGAACCGCCTGGTCCCGCCGGCCTGACGCCGGCCGGTGGCTCAGAACAGCGGCCAGACCACGGCGCGGACTGGGCCGACCGCGTGTGGTGCCGGCCTCAGGTATGAGTCATTCCCTCACGGGTTGCGCCCGATGGGTAGGCCTTTCAAGAACGGTCAGTGTCGTTGATCCGGTGCACCAGGTCGAGAACCGACGCCACGCCGTCCGGGCCGCCGACGGACAACCCGATCTCGAACTTGCGAACGCCGCGCGACCGCAGAGCCTCGATCCTGGCCTGTACGTCCGCCTCGTCACCAGCGATGAGGAACCGGTCGCTCAGGTAGTCCCAGACCCCGAGGTCCATCGCGGCCTCGATGTACTCCTGCCTTCGCGCAGTCGACTGGTGTCCATGCTGGGAGAGGTCGTACAGCTCACCGAGCTTCCTGACTCCCTCCTGGAGCTCGGCCGGGACGAGCTTCGACGACATGCCGAATCTGGCGAAGTGGTGTGACAGGGACGCCACGATCCAACCGGCGTCGGTCACCGCGCGATCCGAGTCGCTGTTGATGTTGATCGCGCCGGTGTTCCAGACGAGGTCGATGGCGTCGGGATCCCGGTTCGCCTGCTCGGCCCCTCGCCGTACCACGCGCATCACTTCATCGACGACGTCCTCGCTGTAGCCGAGGCCGATGAAAATGCCGTCCGCTATCTGGGCGGCCAGTTCGAGCGATCTCATGCCGTGAGCCGCCACGTAGACGGGCACTGCCGCGTCCGATTCCCGCTTCAGCCGCAGATCCGCGTCGTGCCAGCGAGCCCGGCCGTCACTGAGCAGTTCCCGGACACATGTCACGTACTCCCGGAGGTCCCGCAGCGTCGCCGCGCGCTTCGCCAGGTTGTACACCCCGCTGTCGCCCGTGCCTATTCCGAGGAACACACCGCCCTGAGCGACTTCGGAGAGGCTGGCGAGCGCTCGCGCCGTCACTACCGGGTGCCGGGTCACCGGATTGGTGACCGCGGTCCCGATGGGCGCCGTCGAAACGCACTGTGACAACACCCCGAGCGTGGTCCAGCAGTCCGGGACCCCGGCCGGTGAATCCCACACCCCGATCTGGGCCGCGCCGTGTGACTCCGCCCGTTTGGCCGCCGCGACCGCCTCCGCCACGGATCCCGCACCGATGTTGACCAAGATCTCGATCGGATGGCTGTTGGCCTTCACTGGCATGCCTCCTTGTGTGTCGGGGCGCGCCAGCCGTACGTAGCGCTCACGGTGACGAGTAAGCGGGCCACCCTTCGTGGCCGGTGCGACCCGGTCGACTCGGGAGACCACGGTGTGGTGGTCCCCAGCTCAGTAATTGTTGATCACCGTACACTCCCACCAGGTCAACGCGCCGTGTGAGTAAGGGCATTCCGTCGGCCGCAGGCGTCCAGGGGCTGGGTCATGTCGTGCGGGCAGCGGCACCGTCGGCGTTTCGGCCAACCGCTCTTCTCTGCGGTCCTGTTACGGGATGCGGGTCGATGCATCCTTCACGCTCCTTCACCCCCACCACCCCGGGATTTCATGCCCGACCGAAATACACACGTTCGATGTCCCGGGCCGGCTCGTTGAGCCTCGCGAACCGGCCCCGACCACGAGACAGGGGGACAGCTTGACCGTGGAAAGCACATCCGAACAGGCGAGCGCAGGCGAAGCCGAGGAAACCCACCCGGAGAACGCGAGCACCGCGCAGGAGGAGGAGTTCCGGTTCCGGGACGAGTCCCGGTTGCGGGCCGGCGAACAGATGACGACCGCCACGATGGCACGGCGTCTGCCCTCGTTGGTACGGCGGTCATTGGCCATGGCCTGGCAGGTGGACCGGGGAGCGACGGCCGGGCTGCTGTCGTGCCAGATCGGCTCCGGCGTGCTGGCTGCCATGGGCCTGTTCGCCGTCACCGGGACCCTCACCGCGCTGGTCGCCTCCGGTGACATCACGGAGCGGATGCGGGAGGCGGCTCCGCAGCTGGGCGTCATCGCCGCGGCCACCGGTCTGCGTGCCGTGCTGGGGATCACCGTGACGTGGCTGACCGGCCGGCTGCGGCCAGTGCTCGCCCGGGCCGCGGAGGTGAGCATGGTCGAGGCGGCGCTCGGCGCGGAGGCCGCGGCGAACAACAGGCCCGGCTACAACGACTCGTACGACATCGCCGACCGAGGCGCCCAGGTCACTCCCGACCTCGTGGAGGAGGCCCAGGACGTGCTGGCCGCCACCGCGACCCTCGCCGCCGGAGCGACCGTCCTCGCCGTGATCCACCCCCTTCTCCTTCCCCTGCTGCTCCTGGCGTGCCTGCCGCAGGCCGCCGCGTACGTGCGGGCCGCGCGGGTGGTGTACCTGGCGGGCCTGGAGACGTCGGGGCGCCGGCGGATGCTGCACAAGCTGCGGTGGCACATGTCCTACATGGAGTCCAGCGAGGAGATGCGCGCCTGCCTGGCCGGCCCGTTCCTCCTGGGCCGCTACCGGCGCCTCGCCGCGTCGGTCAACGCCGCCGAGCGCAAGGCCGCCGGCACCGGGGCCTGGATGGGCCTGATCGGGGCGGCGGCCGGCGGGGTCGCGTCGGCGGCGGTCTGGACCACGCTGCTGTGGCTCCTGGTCTCCGGCCGGATGGACCTGGCCGCCGGCGGCGGCGCGGTCTTCGCCCTGCAGACGGCCACCAGCTCCGTGCGCGGCATCATCAACGGCGGCGCCCGGCTGGTGCGCACCGGCTGGTACGTGCAGGACTGGCAGAACTTCCTCGACAACGCCCACGGGCAGGCGATGACGGCCTCCCGCGGTTCCGAGCTGCTACCGGCGGCGCCGGAGCGGTTCGAGGTCCGCGACGTCACCTACCGGTACGACGGTGCCCAGAAGGACAGCCTCACCGGGGTGTCGCTGCAGGTGCGACGCGGGGAGATCGTGGCACTCGTCGGGGAGAACGGGTCGGGAAAGACGACGCTGTCCCGGCTGATCTGCGGTCTGCTGCTGCCGACCTCCGGCGAAGTCGCATGGGACCACGCGACCACCGCGCGGCTTGAGCCGTGGGCAGCGTGGAAGCACGTCGCGCTCGCCCCGCAGAGGTTCACCTACCTGCCGCTGACCCTTCGCGACAACATCACCCTCGGGCAGGGAGACACCAGCGACGCCGCCCTCCTGGCGGCCTGCGAGGCGTCCGGGGCCGCGGACATGCTGCCGGAGCTGCGGTCCGGGCTCGACACGCTCCTGACAAGCGAGTGGTTCGGCGGCCACCAGCTGTCCGGCGGGCAGTGGCAGCGCGTCGTCCTGACCCGAGCGTTCCACCGGCAGGCCGCCCTGCTCGTGATGGACGAACCCACGGCCGCCCTCGACGCCCGCGCCGAGCACCATGTCTTCACCGGCCTGCGGCAGTTGGCCAAGGACCGGGCCATCCTCCTGATCACCCACCGGCTCGCCAATGTCGCCGTCGCCGACCGGATCGTCGTCCTCGACCGGGGACGCCTCGTACAGGAGGGGACATACGAACAGCTCACCCGGGATCCCGGGCTGTTCCGGACGCTGTGGGAACTGGAGCAGCGCACCGGCCATGAGGTGAACCGTCCCGCCTGACGGTCGGCGTCCCTTCCAGTGAGCGCCGTCGCCACCGGCGTGGAGCCGGCCGCCTACGACGGCGGCAGACCATGCCCGCCCCGTACGCCTCGCGGCCGTGCCGCCCGCCCGAGAAGGAGCCTGATGACCACCAGCCTGTCCAGCGGGTGGCTGGTCCATCGTGCGCACCGCCGACATCGACGTCCTGCGCTGCTACACCCTGAGCCCCTGATCCCCACCCCACGATCGGAAGGAAGAATCTGGTGCTCGACATCGAGAAGCACGCCGCCGAGACCTGGACCCTCTACGGCCGTCACCAGCTCGACCGGACCTTCGACCTGCCCGAGCTGGATGGGTGGGTCTGGGACATCCCGCAGGCGGGGCCCGGCGTCGACGTGCTCGGCGAGGTCGCCGGCCTGCGCGTCCTGGACTTGGGCGCCGGTGTCGGCCGGCACGCCGCTCGCCTGGCCGCCCTCGGCGCCGACGTCACCGCCGTCGACGCCTCCCCCACCCAGCACCAGCGGGCCCTCGATCGCTACCCCGACACCCCCGGCCTGCGCCTGGTGTGCGCCGACGCCGTCGACCATCTCCGGCAAGCCGCCCCCTACGACCTGATCTACTCCGTCAGCGGCATTCCCTTCCTGGACCCGCATCGTCTTCTGCCCGCCCTGGCCAACGGCCTCAGGCCCGGCGGACGGCTCGTGTTCAGCGCGCTGCACACCAACTCCCACGGCATCGGACCGTCCCACTCCGTCACCGCGCGCCCCGAAGTCCTCCGGCTGCCCGCCACGGACACTGAGCACCGGATGCACATGTGGGTCCTCGAACCGCGGCTGTGGGAGGACCTTCTCGTCGACCACGGTCTCGTCATGGAGACGGTCACGACGGTCGACTCACCGAAGGCGGACCAGCCGCTGTCGTACCGGCTGTACACGGCCCGCCGCCCCGAGCGGGTGCCGAGCCGCCCCCGCTCGGCGACCCCGCCCCCGCCGAACGCCGTCGTCGGGGTGGGCGTGATCGTGCACGGCCCGGACGGCCTCCTGCTGGGGAGGCACCGTCTCGGCACGTGGGAGCTCCCGGGTTGTGTCGTGGAGCCGGGCGAGACGTTCGCGGAGGCTGCGGTACGCGAACTCGCCGAGGAGGCCGGCCTCGTCGCCGATCCCGCCGACGTGCAGGTGCTCGGCACGCTCCTCGACCGTGTCGGTGACGTCGTGCGGGTGACGGTGCCGGTCCTCGTCACCCGCTGGTCCGGCGTCCCTCAGCAGCGCGAGGACGCCATCGGCGACTGGCGCTTCTGGCCCCAGGACGCCCTGCCGCAGGCATTGTTCATCCCGTCCAGCCAGTGCCTGACGGCCTGGCACCCGGACCTCCCCCTCGACCATCCACCCGCCCACTTCCAGCCCTTCGCCGCCCCTGGCCGCGACTAGCCCGCTTCTTCGGGATCACCGGAACGGCGCTCACAACCGCCCTGCGGGGGTTGCGAACTCGGTGCTGTGGCCGCCTTGGCGGGCGCGCTGGTCGTCCTGGGAGGCGGCGGCGCCATCCTCGGCGGCGTCCTCTCCGACGAAGGCCTGCTGCCCGGCGACTCCATGGAGCTCGCCTGGCAAGCCCCGCCCGACCGCGGCGCCGCCGCATACGGCAATGGCGACTGGTTCGTCGGCAGCACCGTCGTCCGCAGCCGGTTCGACTCCGTCACAGCCTTCGACGCCGGATCGGGGCAGCGCCGTTGGGAGTACGCGGTGCCTGGCCGAGACGAGATCTGCGCCGTCAGCAAGGAGACCGACGGCTCCGTCGCCCTGCTCGCCCACGGCGAGGCGCCGCGGGAAAACGGCCGCGCTACCGTCACCGCCCTCGATCTGACCAGCGGCCGAGAACTGTGGCACACCCGCCGCGCCACCGAGACCGGTGAGCCGGCCGCCGTGCTCGATCTCGTCGCCACCGGCGGCGGCCTCGCGGTTGACCGTGACGGCGACGACGACTGGCAGTACGAGCCGGCCGGGGCGCGCGGCGTCCTGCGCGGCGACCAGGCCCTGCGCGCCTTCGACCTGCGCACCGGCGCTCCACGCTGGAAGACCGCGGTGGCCGAAGGCTGCGTCCCGCACCGGGTCGTCGCCGCCGCGCGGCAGGTCGTGGCCGTCCTCGTGTGCGACCGCACGGAGCTGAAGCTTGCCGCCTTCGACCCCGCCGACGGCAAGGAACGATGGGCTGTCCCCCTGGACCGGCGTTCGGTGGACGCGCGGGCCGACGTGACGTTCATGTCCGCCGACCCGCTGGTCGTACGGGTCGGAGAAGCGGAGGCGAGCGGGCTGCGGGCCTCCCTTGCGTTCGGTACGGTCGGCCGCCCCAGGGGCGTGTCGAGTTCGACGGCGGTGCGGGGAAGATCGACGAGTACGTGCCGGCCCGCGTGACCGTGGACGGGGACCGGGGACGACTCCTTGCCGTCACCAGCACCCGATGCCGGAAGTGGCAGTGCGACCAGGTCGTCGCCTTCGATCTGTCGGACGGTCGTGAGTTGTGGCGCGCGGTCCTGAACAACCAGGACGAGGGACTCTCCCTGCGGACCGTCGGCGACCGGGGGGCGGTCCTGGTCGACCGTGGCCTCAAGCAGTCGAGGGAGGAAGGCTGTATGTCCTGGACGCCGCCACCGGCGACGAGGAAGACCGGCGCAGCTACTCGGAGGACGTCAACCACGACAAGCTCGTCGCCGATCTGATCGTCCACGACGACCTGGTCATCGCCGTGCAATGGGGCGACGGAGCCCGCCCCTGCACGGCCTACCGCCCCTGGTGACACAAACCCCGATCATCCCGGTCCTCCAGCGGAAGGCTCCACGGCCGGCCCTTGCGGACCGCGTCCGCACCCTGGAACCGCAGAACCGTCACCAGCTTCCCGAAGGCTCGCGGGCTCAGCTGCCGCTCAGGGGAGACGCCCACGTGGGGTCGTGTCGGGATCTCCTCGTGAGGTGGGCCAGGAGGTGCTCCGCCGCGATGGAGGCAGTGTCTTGCGGCGCGCTGACTGCGGTCAGGGCGGCGATAAGCCTTGCAGATGCTACTTCCGGCACGTCCGGGTCGGCGAGGAGGGGAAGCAGCAGCAGGAAGCGGGTGGCCGTGTCCTGGACGCCTTCGTCCGCAAACGACGGGCTGTCGGCGATCCGGATCAGCTCGTGCCATGTCAGCCCGGTGCCCGAGAAATCTCCGTCCCAGCTGGCGATCTGCTCGGCGTAGTTTCTGCCTGGATGGGTGAGGAGGTAGTCGGTGCCGTAATCGCCATCCAGGTTGCGGTAGATCACCACTGCTCCGGGGCCGTCTTCTGCCGGCACCCTGAACGCTGGCCAGTGCTCAGGATCGAAGAGGACCTCGGACAGGGCATCGACATCGGCGCCGTCCTCGCCGAACCACTCTGGAACCGGGCGCTCGGGACACCTCCCGTCGCTGCACATCGCCAGGAGGTAGTTCGACCAGAAGCCCGGGTGGACCAGCAATGACTCGCCCGGCACCAACCGGCCGACGTCGCATCCCTCGATCAGCACCCCTCGATCCTGTCACCAGCCACTGACACGGTCCGATCCGGGATCGTGTCAGTGGGTGCCGTCCAGGTACGCGACAGCACCCCAGTGGGAGTCCTGCATAGCCCTGACCTGCGACGACTCCCTGCATGGCGACTCCTGCTCCGTTGCGGTGCTTGAATGGACCGTCGTTCCTGGTCTGGCAAGGAGAAGTGCTGTGCCCCTGGTGTCTGTCGTTATGCCCGTGTACAACTCGGCAGCGACGTTGAGCGCCGCAGTCCGGTCGGTGCTCACGCAGACCCATAGCGACCTGGAGCTGCTGGTCACCGACGACCAGTCCTCCGATGGCTCCATGGACCTGCTCCGAGAGTTCGCCGAGCAGGACGAGCGTGTCCTGCCGGAGTCGGCACCTGAGCGGGGTGGTGCGGGCCGGGCCCGCAACCTCGCGATCTCACGGGCCCGCGGGGACTACATCGCCTTTCTCGACAGCGACGACATGTGGCTTCCGGAGAAGACCGAGAAGCAGCTCGCCTTCGCGGCGGAGGGCACCGCGCCTCTGACGTTCACCTCGTACTACAAGATGGACGCCGACTACGACGGCGACAGCACCGACTGGGTCCCGAACGGACGGGTGATCCGGGCGCGGGAGCACGTGGACTACCGCGCCATGCTGGTCCGCGACCACATCGGTGCCCTCACTGCCATGTACGACCGCAATGTCCTGGGCACGAGGCTGATGCCGGAGATGCGCAAGCGCCAGGACTACGCCCTCTGGCTGTCGATCATGCGGGACGGCGCTGACGCCCGGGGCCTGGCTGAGCCGCTCGCGGTGTACAGGGCCCACCAGGCGGGATCGCTGTCCTCGAACAAGCTGTCGCTCGTGCAATACAACTGGTCCCTGTACCGCGAGCACGAGCATCTGTCGGTCCCCCGGGCGACGGGGGCGCTGGCCGGCGCTGTGTGGCAGTCGCTGCGTAACTCGCGGATCTAGGTCCGTGCACGGGCCCGGGACTCGGTGGGCCACCGCGGGAACGACGAGAAGGGGACCGCGACCTCGGTCGCGAAGGCCGTCGCCAGCCGCCTGAACCGGCCGCGGGCTGCCAGGGTCCCGGGCGCAGCACGGCGTATCCGCCGCCGCCCGCGCCGGTCAGCGCATGACGCAGGGCCGCAGCGGAGGCCTCCGGAGGCACCGGGACCGGACAGGTCGACGAGCGCGCCGATGGCGTAGGAGTGGCCCCGTCGTTCCCTGTGAGACCGCATGGCGCGTTCAGACCGTGGCGACCATCCATCCGAAGGAGTTGTTCAGGAATCGGGGGATCTTCTGCCACCCGGTCTTGATGCTGCCCCACGTCCAGACGTCGATGTCGATCCAGTTGGTGCCGTCTGCCTGGACGAAGGGCCCGGTCATGAGCACGTAGTGGTCGGGTACGGCGAACGTCGGGAAAGGCGTTTCGGGCGGGCCTGGAGTGGTGGCCAGATCGTAGATCGCGTTGGCATTGACGAAGAGCAGGATGTCGACGTTGCTCGTGGGGATCAGGTTGAGCAGCGGGGGCAGGTCTGCCGGGCCGAGGAGTGTCGTGTTGTCGGACACGGACGAGTAGAGGTTGGTCGCGCTCAGCCATCCGGCCAGCGTGCCGGGGAGCGTGAGGCCGGCGACGGAGTCGCCCAGGGTGTAGGGCTGGCCGAGGTAGTCGAAGAAGATGTTCTCCGAGTCCCTCAGTGCGCTCAGCAGCATCCAGTCGGTGGATTCCGGCATGGCATTGGGGTGTTGTGCGTTCGTGTTCGCGCGCAGGGTGCTGTAGTCCTGCCCCGTCAGATCCGCGTCGGGTTCGACGACCAGGGATCCGATCGTCGACGCGCCGTGACGCAGCATCTGGCAGGTGAAGGCGGCTGCGGCCACCGGGTCCCGCGCGAGCCAGATACGCATGAAGACGGCGGGTGCGCAGGCGTTGAGGCCGCGTTGGTCCAGCAGGTTCGGGTTCTGCAGCAGCGCTGTCAACCGTTGGATCACGTCGTTGCGGCTGAGTCCCCAGGACACGGATTGGTCCGACTGTGTACGGAACGCTTCCACGTTGGCCAGGGCTGTTGGGACGTCGCTCATGGGTCTGCCTTCCGTCGGTGCCGAAGGGGTGGGCGGAGTGGGACGCGGTGGGCGGAGCACCAGCCAGCCGGGCAAGCGTCGTCCTCGTCGTCGTCGTCGAGGTAGATCGGCCGTGCGCGCGGCTCGGGGGCGGCTCGGGGCTCTCGGGCAGGGGGCGCGTGTGTCTGATGACCTGCGACGAGCCAGGTTGGCCAAGGCCTGGACGTCTCTGTTCTGGCACGACGACCACACCGCCAGGTCTCGACAGAGGGCCACGCCATGCGCGTGCCGCGCCCTCTTCCGGCGACGGGACGGGCGGCGGCGTCGAGACCGCCAGATGGTCCTCGGAGCGGGCCGGCAGATAGGCAGCCACATGGTCAGGATGGCCCCCGCACGGCCCCGGAGCAACGCGTGCTTATTCAACAACCCGCTGCGGACGACCGGTTGCACCCGCAGGTCAGCGGGTGTGTCCTGGAATTCGGGGAGTTGGAATCCCATGTACCACGCTTCACCGGGAAGGACCGTCACGATGAGCACACGCCGCCCGGCGGTGGCGCTCGCCGCGGTGCTGATCACCGCGGCGGCCACCGCCTCAGCCGTTTCCGCTCCCGCACAGGCCGCACCGGCGGCCGCGGAGACACCCGCGAGAGCACCGGCGACCTGCTTCGCCACCACATGTCACGGCCTCGATCCCATCGAGACCCACTGCCTCGACGACGCAGTGACGATCGACGACGTCGTCCTCGACGGCCGCATCGTCCGACTGCGGTACAGCGCACAGTGCAGGGCTGCCTGGGCACAGCTCTGGTACGGGAAGCCTGGTGACAGGGCCTACGTGCGGACCGTGGAGAACGGAGAGACGGTCGCCGTGAACAGCGTCACGGTCATGCCGTGGAGCGGGAACAGTGTGTACACACCGATGGTGAACGACAAGGACTTGAAGGCGACCGCGTGCACGGAATTCGACTATCTTCCGGGTGACTCTGGAACAAAGTGCACGATCTTCTATTGAGTTTCAGACCGGCTGCCGGCTGGACAGAAAGCGTCCGGGGACTCGGGGCGTGGCGCCCGGGAGGCCTCCTACGCTGCCCAGTGCCGAAGCTCGACTGCCGAATGGCGCTCTTGGTGGCATGGAGCCGTGTTGCGACCTGGTGTCTACGTGACATCCTGGATTGTGGAGACATGAGCAGATCGGCGCGTGCCGTCACCACCTTGGCGGGGTGCAGCACACGAACCCCGGCTCCGTGCTCCCCTTCCCATGGCGCGACACGGAGTCTGCGGGACGTCTCCGTTGCCGGAACGTCTTCCAGGATGTTCAGAGCTTCAGGGAAGCGACATGGCCGAGATCAGAATTGACAGCAGTGGTCTCACCTTCACCAAGTTCTCTGTCTCAGGACACAGCCCCGATCTCGTCGACGGCGCGACCGCGCCGGTCGTCTCCCTGGCCCCCGGGGTCTACGGCATCGAGCAGGTCCCCGGTCGGCCGGCCAGCTTCGAATTCCGCGTCACAGAATGGGGGGTTGGTCAAGTACGACCCCTGCCAACGACGCCTTCCTCGGAGGCCGCGGCACCAGCACGCTGATTCTCCGCGGTTTCCCCGTCACGCTCGACGGGCGGGCACTGTCCCACGACCTGCGGCTGTTCCTCAACGGCAACGACGCGGTGCATTCGCGCGCCACCGCGCATGAACTGGTCCTGATCCCTGCCGAGGACTACGGGAGTACCTTCGGGTCCATCTCCGCTGACCCCTCCTTGCCGGTCACATGGCAGGAAGGTACGCCGCTTCGGCACTACGGCCATGACCGTCGGTGGGCGTGAGGGAACTCCGGGTGAGGGCGACGGCGGGATCGCGGCGTCGGCGGGATCGCGGCTCGACGCGACGGGGAACCCCCGTTCTTCAACCCTAGGCCCCCGCCTTGGGGATGGCGACTTCTGGTGCGGACGGCCTGACACGGGCGGCCGCCCGTCGGTGGCGCAGCCGTCACGGCAGCTCGGAGTACCGGTGCGGCGAAGGTGCCCTGGCGTCCGAGCCGCCGCCCGGGTCGCCCCTGGGGTGGGGTGAACAGCTCTGGTCAGCTCACCAGGGCGCCGTTCCCTCGTCGTCGGTGAAGGTGCCGGTCGGTCCGTCGGCGCCGATGGTGGCCATCCGGACGGCGGCCACCGCGCCTTGGGCCGGCGTGCGGTGGCCTCGGTGGCCGTTCAGGTCGGTGGCGACGTAGCCGGGGCAGACGGCGTTGACCTTGATGTCCTCGGCCAGCAGGTCCCAGGCGTATTGCAGGGTGAGCGAAGTCAGCGCCGTCTTCGACGTGACGTACCCGGCGGAGACCGGCATCAGCGGCGGTCCGTCGGTGCCTTTCAGGTCTGCGTTGACGGTGAGCGAGCCCACCGAACTGGACACGTTGACGATCCGCGGCGAGGCCGATCGGCGCAGCAGCGGCAGCATCGCGTTGGTGACGGTGACGACCCCGAAGTAGTTGGTCTCGAAGACGGCGCGCAGGACGTCCATGTCCGCGGTGCTCGGGCGCTGATCGCCCAAGTCACTGCCCGGGGCGACGCTGATACCGGCGTTGTTGACCAGGGCGTCGAGCCTGCCGTAGCGGGCTTCGATCTCGGCGGCGGCTGCGGCGGCCGAGTCCGGGTCCGTCACGTCGAGCAGGACCGACGTGACATCAGCACCGCTTTCCCGCAGCTCGGTGGCGGCCTTCTGTCCGAGTTCGGCATGGCGGGCGCCGACGACGACGCTGTGGCCCAGGGCTCCGAGCTGGGCGGCGATCTGGCGGCCGATGCCCTTGTTCGCGCCGGTCACCAGAGTGATCATGGTTTCGTTCATGGGTCCAGGACACCACCGCACCGAACGCGCCGGCCAACACCCGTAGCGTCTCGACCGATACCCTGCGGGTATGGATGTGCCGGAGACGCGTGAGCTCGCCTACTTCGTCGCCGTCGCCGAGGAACTGCACTTCGGCCGCGCCGCACAGCGCCTGGGCATGGCACAGCCGCCGCTGTCCCGCGCCATCGCCCAGTTGGAGCGACGCATGGGCGTGCAGCTGCTGGAACGCACCAGCCGATCGGTGAACCTCACCGGCGCCGGCCAGGTCTTCCTGACCGAGAGCCGCAAGGCACTGGACGCGGTCACGGGGTCGGTCCGGCGCGCGCAACGGGCGGGACGGACCGATCCGAAGCTCACGCTGGCGATGAAGCCCAACGGGGATGCGGGACTGCTGGAGTCGGTCCTGCGGCACTACCGCCGCGATCCGGACGCCGTCGACATCGAGGTCATCGTCTGCGGCATCGGGGAGCAGGCTCCGATGCTGCGCGACGGCAGGGCCGATGTCGCGTTCCTGACCGCGCCCTACGACGACCTCGCGGGCTTCGACACCGAAACGCTGCTGACCCAGGACCAGATGGCCGTGCTCCCCCGGGCCCACCGTCTCGCCGGCCGCGCCGCCTTGACGCTCGCCGACCTGACCGGCGAACGGCTGCCCCGATGGCCTGGTGACGATGGGGACGATGGGGATACCACCGATGCCCGTCAGCCCGAGGTGCGTGACATCTCGCAGGTGATGCAGCTGGTCGCTCTGGGCCAGTTGGTCGCGATCGTGCCCGAGTCGGTGCGCCGGCACGCCTGGCCCGACGTGGAGTGCGTGCCGCTGCTCGACGCGCCGCCCACCTCGGTCGTCGTCGCCTGGCCGGAGCGGACGACATCACGGGCGGTGGCCGCGCTGATCCGCGCCAGCGCGGAGGCGGCGGAGGTGGCGGGAGCGGGCGCGGTGCGCGGAGGTGAGATCAGGCATCAGGACACGCTGACCTGAACTGGGCACGCTGCTCCTTTCCAGACGCGCACGGACGTCTCCAGCGGTCAGGCCACTTCGGTTGTTGACGTCGCGCCGACCGGCGGCGTCCCCTGCGTCATGCCGGAGTTCCGGCCCAGCGCCCTCCCCGTAGACGCTGGACGCTCTGGTCCGTTTTCACGAGGGCGCGGTGCGATGTTGAACACCGCCACGCCGGTGACGATGAGCGTGAGGGCAACGCCGACACCCGGGGTGATCGGCTCGCCGAAGAGGGGAATGGCCAGGAGGGCGGTCAGTACGGGGCTGATCGCGCCCGCTGTCGCGGCGAGGTTGCCGCCGAGTGCGCGCACGGCGTGGGCGTAACACAGGGTCGAGAGCAGTCCCGTCCCGATGCCCTGGAGGCCGGTGAAGAGCAGGACGTCGGAGATGCCGGCGGCGCCGGTCATCAGGTGCGAGGGCATGGCGCCAGAGACGGCGAGGAGGGCAGCCGTGATCGCGGCCGGTGTGCAGACGGCGAGCACGACGCCGACGAGACCGAGCCCCGTCCGGCGCAGGCCGATCGTGTAGACGGCCCAGGCGCATCCGGCGGCGAGGAGAACACCGATGCCCGCGGTCGTCGCGGTGGACGTCGTCTGCATCGCGGCCGCTGCGACACCCGTGGTGATCGCGGCCAGGGCGATCAGACGTCGGGAGGAGATCCGTTCCCGCCACCGGAGAGAGACGATCACCACGACGAACAGCGGGACCGTGCCGGGGACGAGGAGACCGATGAGCGCGGCAGAGGTCAGGTGTCCGCCTAGTGCGCAGAGAAGAAAGTGCGGCAGTCCCCCGATGCCGAGCATGAGCAGGACGCCTACCCGCTCGCCCCGGAGCGCACGGACGGTACGCGGAAGCCATGGCGCCAGGAAGACGACCGGTATCGCGAAGCGGAGAAACGCCACGTCGATCGAGGTGAGGCTGGACGAGCCGATCCCCCTCACCGTCAAGGCGAACGAGGACCACAACACCACCGCGGCCACGAGAGCGGCCGCTCCCGTCAGCCTCGCACGCATCCGATCGGCCATGGCCGGCTCCTTCCGTTCCTGCTGTACAGCGAGCAATCTTAGGAAGTGGCCATGCGCAGATGATTGGAATTCCTGCCGATTGAGCGGCCCTCTGTGGCAGAATCTGCTACATGGTGACCTTGGACGACATCGACCGGCACATCCTCCTCGAACTCCAGCGAGACGGCAGGCTCACCAACCAGGAGCTGGCGGATCGCGTCGGGCTCTCGCCGTCACCGTGCCTGCGGCGCGTGCGGCTCCTGCAGGAGAACGGCGTGATCAGTGGTTACGCGGCGATGCTCGACCAGGACGCGCTCGGGCTGTCGATCACCGCCTTCGTGCGGATGACGCTCCTCGCGCACACCCCGCAGGTCGTCGACGCCGTCGAAGAGAGGCTCCGCTCGATTCCCGAGGTGGTCGAGGCGTACCTGCTCGCCGGCGACGACGACTACCTCGTCAAGATCGTCATCGATTCCTTCGCCGCGTACGAGGACCTGGTACGGCGCGAGCTGCGGCCCCTGCCGTCGCTGTCCTCGATCAAGACGACATTCGCCTTCGCCGTCACCAAACCGCCGTCGCCCCTTCCCATCCCCTGACCGCCCTCCGCGATTCCCCCGCCGGTCGCGGGGACGAACCCAGGCCTTGAACCCCTGCCCGTTCTCGGGACACGCTTCGTGTCGGCCGTCTCCATGGCCGCGGGCGGTCTCGCCGCGCCGGGCAGCAGGAGACCGAACAGATGGGAGAGGTCCGCATGACCACGCGTACTCCGCAGGAACTCGCCGTCCCCGTACGAGGAGGCGACCTCGCCGTGACCCGCTGGCCGGGCGAAGGGCCTGCGGTCATCGCCCTGCACGGCATCACGGGCAACAGCCTGAGCTTCGTCGCCGTCGCCGAGCAGCTCGGCGACATCGATCTGTACGCCCCGGACCTGCGCGGCCGCGCCCACAGCGCCGCTCTGCCGGCTCCCTACGGCATGCCCGCCCACGTCGAGGACGTCCTCGCCGTCCTCGATCACCTGGGCCTGCGTCAGGCGCTGCTCCTCGGCCACTCCCTGGGGGCCTTCACCACCGCGGTGACCGCCGCGCGGCACCCGGACCGCGTCCCGCGCGTGGTCCTCGTCGACGGTGGCCTCGGATTCCCGATTCCGGGCGGCGCGGACATCGACGCGGTGATCGAGTCGGTCATCGGCCCGGCGATGCGCCGGCTCAAGACCACCTACCCGGACAGCGACGCCTACCGCGCGCTCTTCCGTGAGCACCCGGCCTTCGCCGCCCACTGGGGCCCGCACGTCCAGGCGTACGTGGACCGCGACCTGGCCGGCGAGCCCCCCGCGATACGCAGTAGCTGCGTCCTGGACGCGATCCGGGCCGACGGCGCGGGGCCCATCGGCGACGCCGAGACGCTGGCCGCCATCCACCGGCCGGAGGTGCGCGGCACCATGCTGTGGGCGGAGCGAGGGGTGATGAACGAGCCTCAGGGGCTCTACGACGAGGGGCGACTGGCCGCGGGCGCCCTCTCGCCGGACCGGATCGTCACCCGCCGGGTCGACGACACCAACCACTACACGATCCTGTTCGCGGAGCACGCGACGGCGGCCATCGCGGAGGCGGTGCGCGCGGAGCTCAAGCAGATGTAGCTCCGGACCCGACGTGACGACCGGGCCGAGCGTGCGTCTGATTCCGTGGAACGGCGCACGTCCGGCCCGGTGCGCGGCCGACGTCACCACGACGGTCAGCCTGCAGACGGGTTGTTCCGAAGGTCTGATCCTGTGGCAGATGGTGATGGTGTGGACACGCACCGCTCACGGGCATCACACTCGCCTCAGCCCCTCGGCGGGGAATCGGAACGCAGGACGGAGACGCGATGCTTCGGCGCACGGTTCAACTCACCCTGTCGGTTGTCATGGTCATGGTGGCAACGTTGGGCGGGATACTGTCCACGGCCGGATCCGCCCAGGCCGACGAGTGCTACAGCTGGGGCCGCACCCTGTCCGAGGGCATGTCGGGCTCCGACGTGACGCAGCTGCAGATCCGCGTGGCCGGGCATGCGGCGTACGGCGAGGTCATCGCCGTGGACGGCGCCTTCGGCCCGGCCACGAAGGCCGCGGTGACCAGATTCCAGCAGGCGTACGGACTGACCGCGGACGGTATCGCGGGTCCCCAGACGTTCAGCAGGATCTGCGCCCTGCAGGACCCGGACTGCACCCCCGTCCACTTCACCTACGCCGAACTGAACAAGTGCAACTCCGACTGGTCCGGTGGAGCGGTCAGCGCCGCGACGGCCAAGGCCAACGCCCTGCGGACGATGTGGAAGCTGGAGGCCATGCGACACGCCCTGGGTGACGTGCCGCTGACCGTGACCAGCGGATTCCGCTCGTACGCCTGCAACAGCGCGGTGGGCGGCGCCTCGAACAGCCGGCACCTGTACGGTGACGCCGCCGACCTGACCGGCAGCCCGTCGCTGTGCACGCTGGCCCAGCGGGCCCGCTACCACGGCTTCGGCGGAATCTTCGGCCCCGGCTACCCCGACCACAACGACCACACCCACGTGGACGGCCGCACCAGCCGCTCCTGGTCCGCGCCCAACTGCGGCGTCTGACGCGTACGTACGTAGCGAACAGCGGGCATACCTGCCCCGTCACCCTTCACCCTCCCCCTTCCTCCCTCCCCGCTTCGAGTAGGAGTGCTCCGATGTCCTCCCGCATCCCCTGGCGCGTCCGTGCCGGAACGGCCGCGCTGGCGGTGCTCGCCGGTTTCGGCGCGTTCGCCGCACCCGGATCCGCCTCGGCCGCCTCCCCGCCGGGGGCCGGCCGACAGACCGTCAGCTACCACGGCTACCGCATCGAGGTCCCCGCCGACTGGCAGGTCGTCGATCTGGCCGAAAACCCGCAGGCCTGTATCCGCTTCGACCGACCCGCCGTGTACCTGGGCGAGCCCGCCGAGCAGAGCGACTGCCCCGCACACCTCGTGGGCCGTACGGCAGGCCTGGTCGTCGAGCCCCTCACCGCCCGCTCCGCCGGACAGGCGACGGCGGCGACCGCGAGGACCTCACGCGGCAAGGCCACCGCCCCGACCGCCGTGTCGAGCAACGACACCATCCAGATCGCGGTCGAGGACGCCGGTGTGCTCGTCACCGCGGCCCACACCCCGGCGACCGAGCAACTGGTGCGGGACGTTCTGGCCTCGGCCGAGCTCACCCCGGATGCCAGGCGAACCGACCTGCCCCGCGCGGCCCAGCGGCCCGACGCCACTGCCCTGACCGCGGCCGGGCCGCAACCCGGCAGCTACCTGGGCAAGGGCTTCGACACCTGCGCCGCGCCCTCCCAGGCCGCCATGAACGCCTGGCGGGCCGGCTCACCGTACAGCGCGGTCGGCGTCTACATCAGCGGCTCCTTCCGCGGCTGTGCGCAGCCGAATCTGACCGCGAGCTGGGTGACGAGTCAGACCGGCAACGGATGGCGACTGATCCCCATCGACGTCGGCCGCCAGGCCCCGTGCACGAGCTTCTCCCTGAAGATGTCCACCGACCCCGCCACGGCCAAGTCCCAGGGCGTCACCGCGGCGGCCGCCGCCCTCACCGCCGCGGCGAACCTCGGCATCCCCGCGGGCAGCGCCGTCTACAGCGACATCGAGGGATACGCCTCCACGGCCTCCTGCAAGGCGGCCGTGCTGTCGTACCTGTCCGGCTGGACCGAGCGGCTGCACAGCGGCGGCTACCTGTCGGGCTTCTACTCCAGCGCGTCCTCCGGCATCAGGGACGCCGCGAGCGAGTACGGCAACAGCGCCTACACGCGGGTCGACGACATCTTCTACGGCTGGTGGAACGGCGCCGCCGACACCCTCACCGGTTCCTACGTCCCGTCCACCTCCTGGGCCGGCCACCAGCGCATCCACCAGTACGCGGGCGAGGTCACCGAGTCCTACGGCGGCTACTCGATCAACATCGACCGCGACTACCTGGACGTGGGGACGGGCACGGCGCCCGCGCCCAACTGCACGGGAGCGAGCCTCGACTTCACCGCGTACCCCACCGTCCGGAGCGGCTCGACCGGCGACCAGGTCAAGGCGGCCCAGTGCCTGCTCAAGGCCGCCGGATACGACCCGGGCACCCCGGACGGGACGTTCGGCACCGCCACGACGACCGCCGTCAAGAACTTCCAGACCGGCACAGGGCTCATCGCGGACGGAGCGATCGGGCCGAAGACGTGGACGGCCCTGCTGTCCCGCGGATCCACCCCCACCGTCCAGAGCGGCTCGACGGGAGAAGCCGTCACCCGACTCCAGCGTTCCCTGACCGCCGCGCTGGGCCGGACGGTGGCCATCGACGCCGCGTTCGGCCCGGTCACCGACCAGGCCGTGCGCGACTACCAGTCCTCACACGCCCTGACAGTCGACGGCATCGTCGGCTCGGGCACCTGGGGCAGCCTCCAGGCGGGAGGGTGAAAGCGTGTCCGCCCCCTCAGGCACCGTGACAGCCACGACGCGCTGACCGGTGCGCGGCCAGCCGGCCTCACCGTGGAGGGAGGGAGAGGACCTGTGTGCCGCAGGACAGGTACAGGCGGTCGTTCGCCTGGACGAGGGCGGTGCGGCCGGTGGTGACGTTCAGCGGTGCGTGGCCGTCGTCGGGGATCCCACTGCGGAAGGTCCAGGGCGGGCGGTGCTTCTTCAGGTCGACGGCGAGGAGCGGCTGGGGGACCTCGCCGGTGTCGTGGAAGAGGGTTCCGTCGTGCAGGACCGGCGGCGGTGAGGTCTTGGCCCCGGCACCGATGTGGTACGTCCACAGCTCCCGGCCGTCGGACGCGCGCACCGCCACGATGTCGTAGAAGCCGTTGATCCCCCGGGTGGTGGAGGCGAGGCTCGCCACGTACACCACTCCGTCATGGACGGCGGGGATCCCGTAGTAGGAGCGGCCGCCGTTCGCCTTCGCCCGTTCCGCGCCGAAGCGCCACCGCACCCTCCCGGTGGCCGTGTCCACGGCGGTCAGCCTGGTTCCCCCCACGTACAGCCGGCCGGTCGCCAGCGACCTGGGGTGGACCTTGCCGAGGCTGTCGGGCGAGGTGGCGAGCTCCGCCCGCCAGCTTTGTCCGCCGTCGCGGACATGGAGCGCGGCGCCCTCCCAGGCCGTCGTGTAGACCAGGGTGTCCCCGTCGAGGACAGCCGTCAGCGCCGGGGCCTTGGTGCTGGGCCGGACCCGCCATCGCCGTTGGCCCGTGGCGGCGTCGTATGCGAGCAACACCCGCCCCTCGCGGGCGTCGAGGCTCAGAACGACGAGGTCGGGTGTCGCGAGCAGGAGGGAGTTCTCGCCCACGGTCATCCGGGCGAGTTCGCCCGGGCACGGCCGGAGCCTTCCGGTCGCGGCGTCGAGCAGGAGCAGGCGCTGTGCGCCCCAGCCCACGGCGTCGGGCACGATGACGACGCTCCCCGCACCGGCCTCCGGAAAGGCCAGTGCCCGCGGCTGCCGCCAGCGGACCTTGCCGGTGCCCGCGTCGAGGCCGATCACCGACCGCTGGCCTTCCACGTCGCCCACGGAGACGATCAGTACGCCGTCCCGGGCGGCGATCAGTGTGGCCTCCTCCTTGCCCGGTATCTCCACAAGGGTTCGGGGGCGGAGCCCGGAGCCCGCGACGGCGGGGCCGCACGAGGCCGGCCCGAGGGTCCCGTGCCGCGGGTCGCGGCCCATACGGCGCCGCCCGCGCCCACCGTCAGCAGCCCGCCTCCGACGGCCGTGAGCAGCCGTCGCCGCGACGGGCCGACGGGCGTGTCGGTGTCGGAGGGCGGCCCCGGAAGACGCTGCGGCCGCAGCTCCCACACCGCCGCGGCACGCCGCCCGATGTCGGCGAGGAGCGGGTCGGGCAGCAGGGCCGCGAAGGCCCCGTCCGGGCCGCCCCATGCGTGTGACAGTGCGACGGGCCGAGGCCGTGCGGCGGGGTCCTTGGCGAGGCAGCGTTCCAGTAAGAGGACGAGCGTGGCGGGCACGTGGGACAGGTCCGGGTCTTCGTGGCGGACGCGACGGAGGACGTCGGCCGCCTGACCGCCGGGGAAGGGACCGTGCCCGGTGGCCGCGAACGCCAGGACGCCGCCCAGGGCGAAGACGTCGCCCGGCGGTTCGTGGTCGTGGCCCATGGCCTGCTCGGGGGACATGTAGGCGGGGGTGCCGACGGCCTGCCCGGTGCGGGTGAGGCGGTGGGCGCCGAGTGCGCGGGCGATGCCGAAGTCGATGATGCGCGGGCCCGCAGCGTCGATCAGGATGTTCGACGGTTTGAGGTCGCGGTGCACGAGGCCCGCGTGATGGATCCCGGCCAGCGCGTCGGCGAGACGGGCGCCGAGGGCGCGCACGGCGGGCTCGGGCAGCGGGCCGTGGCGCTCCACGGCTTCGGCGAGCGAGGGCCCGAGCACGTACTCGGTGGCCAGCCAGGGTGTGGCGGCCTGCGTGTCGGCATCCACCACGGTCGCGCCGTGCACGGTTCCGATGGTCCGCGCGGCCTCCGCCTCAAGACGGAACCGGATCCTGAACTCGGGCTCGCGGGCGAGGTGTTCGTGCACCGCTTTGAGGGCGACCATCCGCCCTCCGGCGGAGCGGGCGAGATACACGGTGCCCATGCCCCCGCCGCCGAGCCGGCCGAGCAGGGTGAAGGGTGCCCGGGGCGCCGTCCCAGAGCGGCACACCGGTGTCGTCCCCGTTCCGGCCGTACGCCCACCAGCCGCCGCCCGTGCCGAGCGCGAGGACGGCGCCCGCCGCGCCGAGCACCCGGCGGCGCGGCATCCCGGTCAACTCCCGGGCCCTGTGCTCCCGTTCACCGACCGCGGCGGCCACGTACGGGGGCAGCCACTTTTCGGCCGCCTTGCGGCGCCGGACCGGCGGCGACCAGAGTGCCGCGAGCTCCGCGGCCGTGGGGCGCGCCTGAGGGGACCTGTCCAGGCAGCGGCGCAGGGCGGGTGCGAGCGGGGGTGGGACGCGGGAGAGGTCGGGGTCCTCGTGCGCGATGGCGTAGTCGACGGCCACGAAGCCCTCGCCGCCGAACGCGGGATGTCCGGTGCTCGCGTACACCAGGAGAGCGCCCAGGGTGAACACGTCGCTGGGCGGGCCGAGTTCCCGTCCCAGGACCTGCTCGGGCGACATGTAGCCCGGCGAGCCGGGGCGCTGCCCGGTGACCGTCACGGTCGTCGCCATGGGCAGGCGTGCGATGCCGAAGTCGACCAGGCGCGGGCCGTCGCCGGCCAGCAGTACGTTGGACGGTTTCAGGTCGCGGTGCACCACCTGGGCGGCGTGCAGCGCGGCGAGGGTCGAGGCGAGCATCCCGCCCAGGGCCCGCACGGTGGGCTCGGGCAGCGGGCCGTGGTCGTCGACACAGCGCTCCAGTGTCGGCCCGCCGACGAACTCGGTCGCGAGCCAGGGCACCGGGCCGTCCAGGCCTGTGCCGAGCAGCCGCGGCAGATACGGGTGCCGGGTCGCGTCGGCGGCCTGCCGCTCCCGGCGGAACCGGGCCAGGAAGTGGGCCTCGTCGAGGAGTTCGGGCCTGAGCGTCTTCACCGCGGCGACCCGGCGCCCGCTGCGGCCCAGATACACGACGCCCATGCCGCCCTCGCCGAGGACGCCGAGCAGCCGCCACGGCCCGAGTGTGCTCGGATCGCCCGGCCGCAGTTCCCCCGTCAGTCGCTTCACATCCGCCGATCGTACGGCGCGCCGAGGGAGTCGGGGATCAAGAACCGGACTTCCTCGGCGGCTGCTCGGACCGCTTCGAGCGGGGCCGGCGACTCGACGGCGCCGCCGTGTGCGCCCTCGGCGGCAAACGAGGTCAGGCCAGTACGCGGAGAGACGCGGGCCGCGCCCTGAGGGTGACCGGCAGGGTCGCGTCGACCTCGCCGTCCGCGCCGTACGGGAGGGGCCGGTCGGCTTCGATGCGGACCTCCTTGCCGCGCAGGATCTCGATCTGAGGGCGCTTCACGTGCGCGCCCGTCTTCAGTTCGTTCATCATGGCGAAGAAGAGACGTTTGGGCGCCTCCTTGATCACCACGACGTCGAGGACGCCGTCGTCGACCCGCGCGCCCGGTGCGATGTTCCTCCCGAATCCGTAGAAGCCGGAGTTGGCCACGACCACGGTGTAGCCGGTGCGCTCGTGCCGGATCCCGTCGATCGTGATGCGGTACGCGGCGGGCTTCCAGGACAGGACCGCCCGGAGGCCGCCGGCGTAGTAGGAGGCCGCGCCGCGCAGCAGCCGGGAGGCGTTGGCGTGGCGGTTGGCCACCGCGTCGACACCCGCGTACACGCTGCCGAGGACGCAGGTCCCGGTGTGCCTGGCGGACTCCACCTCGATGGTGTCGACGGCCCGCGGTTCGGCGTGGAGCAGCACCTCGGCCAGGCCCGGGGCGTCGGTGGGAAGCCCCAGGGCGCGCGCGAAGTCGTTGCCGCGGCCCGCGGGGACCAGGCCGAAGACCGTGTCCGTGCCGCTGAGCGCGCCGCCGACGGTGCCGGCCATGCCGTCACCGCCGACGGCCAGCACGACGTGCCCCTTCGCTCCGGCGTCCCGGGCGAGTTCCTGTGCGTGTTCCAGGCTACGGCTGTAGACGGTGTCGAGCCGCGCGCCCGCCTCCCGGAGCAGCCGGGCCAGCGGGATCAGGCTCGCCGTGCCGCTGGATCCCCCTGCGGTGGGGTTGACGACGGCGGTGAACTGTCGCATGGATCTGGCCTCCGGGCGGCAGAAGAAGGGGTTCGGGAAGGAGGGGTTCGGGGACGCGGTGCTCAGCGGACGGGGATCAGGACCCCGGGGCTCAGCACGCCGTTCGGGTCGACCTCGGACTTGACCGCCTGGAGCATGCGGACACCGAGGGGGCCGATCTCGCGGGCGTACCAGTCGCGGTGGTCGGTGCCGACGCCGTGGTGGTGGCTGATGGTGCCGCCCGCCGCCAGGATCGCGTCGTTCGCCGCCCGCTTCACCGGTGCCCAGTGCGCGACGGCGTCCTCGCCCTGCGCGGAGACGACGGTGAAGTACAGCGAGGCGCCGTTCTCGTACGTGTGCGAGATGTGGCACATGACGAGCGGCGGGGTCCCGGCCTCGGTGAGGGTGCTGGTCAGCGCGTCCCGTACGGCGGTGTACAGGCCGGGGATCGCGGACCAGAACGCGGCCGTCTCCAGCGTCTCGGCGAACGCGCCGGCGTCGAGGAGCGCGTCGCGCAGGTAGGGGGCGTTGTACCGGCCGTGCTCCCACTTGTCGCCGGCCTCTTCGCCGATGAACTCGCCGTCGCAGGCGAGGAGGACCTCGCGCGCGGCGGCGCGGCGGGCGGCCGTGTCGGCTTCGGTTCCCTCGAAGCCGACGATGGCCATGCAGCCGGGGTTCTGCGGGAGTTCGGTGGTGCCGATGGCGTCCGGCTGCGCGAGGCCGATGAAGGTCTCCGACTCGTCGGAGAGGCGCAGCACGGTGGGCCGGGGGCCGTCCTGGGCGAGTCGGCGCAGGGCGGCCGTGCCCGCCTCGAAGGAGGCGAAGCGCCAGCCCTCGTAGATCCGCCGCTGCGGCAGGGGGCGGATGCGTACGGTCACCGCCGTGATGACGCCGAGGGCGCCTTCGGAGCCGAGGATCAGCTGGCGCAGGTCGGGACCGGCCGCCGAGCGCGGGGCCCGGCCGGTCTCCAGGGTGCCTTCGGGGGTGGCGACGGTCAGGCCGAGGACCATCTCGTCGAAGCGGCCGTAGCCGGCCGAGGCCTGGCCGCTGGAGCGGGCCGCGGCGAATCCGCCGACGGACGCCCATTCGAAGGACTGCGGGAAGTGGCCGAGCGTCCAGCCCCGCTCGTTGAGCAGGGCCTCGCACTGCGGGCCGCGCAGACCGGGCTGCAGGGTCGCGGTGCGGGACACCTCGTCGACGGCCAGGAGCTGGTCGAGGCGGCGGAGGTCCAGGGCGACGAAGGGCCGCTTCGTGGTGGGCGCGAGGCCGCCGACGACGGAGGTGCCGCCGCCGAACGGGACGGCGGACAGGCCGTGGTCCGCGCAGGCCCGCAGGACGGCGAGGACCTCGTCGTGGCCGCCGGGAAGGACGACGGCGGCGGGGATGTCGTCGACCTCGCCGGCGCGGATGCGCAGGAGGTCGGGGGTCGACTTGCCCCGGGTGTGCCGGACGCGGCTCTCGGCGTCGTCCCGTACTCCGTCCGGTGCGGGGACGGCGGCGCGCAGGGCGGCGCTCGCCTCGTCGGTCAGTGCCGGGGCGGGCACCTCGATGTCGGCGAGGCCGGACGGGCCGCTCTCGCGCGGTGTGACGCCGAGCAGGTCCCGCAGGAGGCCGGTCACCGATTCGGGCAGGGGCGCCGCCTTGGCCGGGTCGCCCCAGCCGCTCCACAACATGTCCACTTCGAGAGGTTCCTCACGGTCTGTTTCACGGACGGCGCTGCCGCTCGGCCCGCACTGGCATTACACTGTGACAGATGACGCCCATTCGTCACAACCATGCGGACGCAGATCCCGTGCTCGACGCAGCACGCGACTGCGTGCTCGCCGTCGGCGTACGGCGAACCACCCTCACCGACGTCGCCCGGCGGGCCGGCGTGTCCCGGATGACGCTGTACCGACGCTGGCCCGACGTGCGCACCCTCGTCGGCGACCTGATGACCCGTGAATGGATCGCCGTCGCCGCCGGCGCCATGCCGCCCGCCGACGACGACCGGCCCGAACGGGCCCGGATCGTCGAGGGGCTGGTGGCGGGAGTCGCCGCGTTCCGGTCCCATCCGCTGTTCCAGAAGATCCTCGACGTCGACCCCGAGCTGCTGCTGCCGTACGTCCTCGACCGGCGGGGCGCCAGCCAGGACGCCCTGCTCGGGCTCCTCGTCACCGCGCTGGACGAAGGGCACGAGGACGGTTCCGTACGCCGCGCCCACCCCGACCTGCAAGCCCGGTCCCTGCTGCTCGTCGTCCAGTCCTTCACGCTCTCGATGCGCACCATGGCCGACGAGAACGATCCCGAACTGAGCGAAGCCGCCTTCCTCGAAGAGCTGCGCACCCTCCTTGAGAGGACCCTCACGCCATGAACCCCGTCAACCCCACGAGCAGCACCGCCCTGCCCGGCTCCTCGCTCGACGCCGAGCGGCGCCGGCGCGAACTGGACCGGCTCGCCGACGGCGACACCGTCGACGTACTCGTCGTCGGGCTCGGCGCCACCGGCGCGGGAGCCGCGCTCGACGCCGCCACCCGCGGACTGAGCGTCGCCGCCATCGACGCCCACGACCTGGCGTTCGGCACCTCCCGCTGGAGCTCGAAGCTGATCCACGGCGGACTGCGCTACCTCGCGTCCGGGCAGCTCGACGTCGCCCACGAGAGCGCCGTCGAGCGCGGCATCCTCATGGAACGCACCGCCCCCCACCTCGTCCGCGCCCAGCCCTTCGTACTCCCCCTCACCCCCCTGGTCAGCCGCGGCCAGGCCGCCCTCGCCCGCGCCGGATTCCTCGCGGGCGACCTGCTGCGCGTCGGCGCCCGCACCTCGCGCCGCACGCTGCCGCAGCCGCGCACGCTGACCGCCGTCGAGACCCGGCACCTCGCCCCGGCCCTGCGGCCCGTCGGCCTGCGCGGCGGACTGCTCTCCTGGGACGGACGGCTCTCCGACGACGCACGCCTGGTGACCGCGATCGCCCGCACCGCGGCCGCCTACGGTGCCCGCGTCCTCACCCGCGTGCGGGCCCTGGAACTCCACGGCGACGGCGCGCTGGTACGCGACGAGACCACCGGCGAGGAGCTGCGCATCCGCGCCCGTACGGTCGTCAACGCGGCGGGAGTGTGGGCGGGCGGCCTCATCGACGACGTACGTCTCCGGCCCTCGCGCGGCACCCATCTCGTCGTGCGGTCGGAAACCCTCGGCCGGCTCTCCGCCGGACTGCACATCCCGATCCCCGGTGAGACGAACCGCTTCGTCCTGGTCCTCCCCCAGGGCGACGGGCGCGTGTACGTCGGCCTCACCGACGAGCCCGTCGACGGCGACATCCCCGACGTGCCGGAGGTGCCCGAGACCGACATCGGCTTCCTCCTCGACGTCCTCGGCTCCGCCCTCGACGTCACCGTCGACCGCTCCGACGTGGTCGGTGCCTTCGCCGGACTGCGGCCCCTGCTCGACACCCGGGACGCGGAGGGCCGCACCGCCGACATCTCGCGCAAGCACGCCGTGCTCACCTCGCCCGAGGGCATCGTCACCGTCGTCGGCGGCAAGCTGACCACCTACCGCCGCATGGCCCAGGACGCCGTCGACGCGGCCGTCGACGTCCGCGGCCTGACCGCCGGCGCCTGCCGCACCGCGTCCGTCCCCCTCGTCGGCGCGGCCGGCCCGAAGACCCTCGCCGGTCTCGACGTCCCGCCCCGCCTCGTACAGCGCTACGGCTCCGAAGCCCCGGCCGTCCACGCCCTCGGGCTCGAAGACCCCGCCCTGGCCGAGCCCGTCGTACCCGGCCACCCCGTCACGGGCGCCGAACTGGTGTGGGCGGTCCGCCACGAAGGCGCCCTCGACGTCTCCGACCTCCTCGACCGCCGCACCCGCATCGGTGTGGTCCCGGAGGACCGCGCCCTCGCCGAGGAGTCGGCCCGGGACGCCCTCGCCCGTACGGCCCAGGTGCGGTGAACGGACACGGTGCCTCCTGCCTGGCGTCCGGACACGGTGCCCCCGCCCGGCGTCCAGGCAGGGGCACCGTCGTCCCCGGCAGGGCCGAGGCGGGTCGTCGGCGCATGTCGGCCTCCGCGCGGGGCAGGCGCTCCAGGGAGAGGAGCGCCGTCGCGGCACGCTCTCGTGGATGACGGGAGGCCGACATGGCTCGGTCGGTCGGAATCGACCTGGGAACGACGAATTCGGTGGTGTCCGTACTGGAAGGCGGCGAGCCGACGGTCATCGCGAACGCGGAGGGTGCGCGGACGACGCCGTCCGTGGTCGCCTTCGCCAAGGGCGGCGACGTGCTGGTCGGGGAGCTGGCCAAGCGGCAGGCCGTGACGAACGTGGACCGCACCGTGCGCTCGGTGAAACGGCACATGGGCGAGTCGGACTGGCGGTTCCCCGCGAGCGGCGACATGGACGGCCGGCGTTTCACCGCGCAGGAGATCTCGGCGCGCGTGCTGCAGAAGCTGAAGCGGGACGCCGAGGGCTACCTCGGCGAGGACGTCACGGACGCGGTGGTCACCGTACCGGCGTACTTCGACGACGCGCAGCGCACGGCGACGAAGGAGGCGGGCGAGATCGCCGGTCTCAAGGTGCTGCGGATCGTGAACGAGCCGACCGCGGCGGCGCTCGCCTACGGACTGGACAAGGAGAGCGACCAGACGGTCCTCGTCTTCGACCTCGGTGGCGGCACCTTCGACGTGTCGCTCCTGGAGATCGGCGACGGCGTCGTCGAGGTGAAGGCCACGAACGGGGACACCCATCTCGGTGGTGACGACTGGGACCAGCGGGTCGTCGACCACCTGGTGCGGCAGTTCAGGAACGGGTACGGCATCGACCTGTCGACGGACCGCATGGCCGTGCAGCGTCTTCGCGAGGCCGCCGAGAAGGCGAAGATCGAACTCTCCTCCGCGACGGAGACCACGATCAACCTGCCCTACATCACGGCCTCCGCCGAGGGCCCGCTGCACCTGGAGGAGAAGCTCACCCGGGCGCAGTTCGAGCAGATGACGGAGGACCTCCTTGCGCGCTGCAAGACGCCGTTCCACCAGGCGGTCGACGACGCGGGCATCGACGTGACCCGGGTCGATCACGTGATCCTGGTCGGCGGCTCGACCCGCATGCCCGCGGTGACCGGCCTCGTGAGGTCCCTGACCGGCAAGGACCCGCACAAGGGAGTGAACCCGGACGAGGTCGTGGCGGTCGGTGCGGCCCTCCAGGCCGGCGTCCTCAAGGGCGAGGTCAAGGACGTCCTGCTGCTCGACGTGACCCCGCTGTCCCTCGGCATCGAGACCAAGGGCGGCATCATGACCAAGCTCATCGAGCGCAACACCACGATCCCCACCCGGCGCTCGGAGGTCTTCACCACGGCGGAGGACAACCAGCCTTCGGTGACGGTGCAGGTGTACCAGGGCGAGCGCGAGATCGCCTCGTACAACAAGAAGCTCGGCATGTTCGAGCTGACCGGTCTGCCGCCGGCCCCGCGTGGCGTCCCGCAGATCGAGGTCGCCTTCGACATCGACGCCAACGGCATCATGCACGTGACCGCGAAGGACCTGGGCACGGGCAAGGAGCAGAAGATGACCGTCACCGGCGGCTCCTCGCTGCCGAAGGACGACATCGACCGCATGATCCGCGAGGCGGAACGGCACGCGGAGGAGGACCGGGCCCGCAAGGAGGAGGCCGAGACCCGCAACCAGGGCGAGCAGCTCGTCTACCAGACCGAGAGACTGCTGCGCGACAACCAGGACAAGATCCCCGGTGACGTGAAGTCCGAGGTCGAGGCCGCGGTCGGCGAGCTGAAGGAGAAGCTCAAGGGCGAGGACGCCGCGGAGATCCGTACGGCCGTCGACCGGCTCAACACGGCCGCCCAGCGGATCGGCACCGCGATGTACGCGCAGCACCAGGAGGCGCAAGGAGGTACCGGGCCCACGGCGGGCGGCGCGGGAGGGGAGGGTGAGGAGGACATCGTCGACGCCGAGATCGTCGACGAGGACAAGCGGGAGGGCGAGGGCAAGTAGGGCCGAACGGAAAGCGGGAGGGCGAGGGCAGGCAGGACGGCCGGTGAGCGGGAGAGCGAAGGGAAGCAGTGCCGAACGGTGAGCGGGAGAGCGAAGGCGAGCAGGACCGCACGGTGAGCGGGACGACAGCAGCCGAACCACGTGTCCGAGGTGCGAGGCGATCGAGCCATGACCGAGAAGAAGATCATCACGGTGATCGGAGCGACCGGAAAGCAGGGTGGCGGACTCGTGCGGGCCGTGCTCGCCGACCGCGCGAGTGAATTCACGGTACGCGCCGTCACCCGCCACCCCGACGGGGAACCCGCCCGGGAACTGAAGCGCCTCGGCGTCGACGACATCGTCCGGGCCGACATGGACGATCCGCCGAGTCTCGCCCCGGCCTTCGAGCACGCGTACGGCGCCTTCGTGGTCACCAACTTCTGGGAGCACATGTCCGCGGAGCGGGAGAAGGCCCAGGCCCAGGCGGTCGCACGGGCCGCGTCCCACGCGGGAGTACAGCACGCGATCTGGTCCACCCTGGAGGACACGCGCGACTGCATCCCCCTCGACGACGACCGCGTGCCGACGCTCCAGGAGCGCTACAAGGTGCCGCACTTCGACGGCAAGGCGGAGGCCGACCACTACTTCACCGACGAAGCGGTGCCGACCACCTTCCTGCGCACCACCTTCTACTGGGACAACCTGCTCGGCGCCTTCGCCCCGCAGCGCGGCGCGGACGGCGCCTTCCAGCTCACCTACCCCATGGGCGAGAGCCGGCTCTCCGGCATCGCGGTCGACGACATCGGCAGGACCGCCCTCGCCGTCCTCCGCGGTGGTGCCGATTTCGTCGCCGCCACGATCAGCATCGCCGGCGAGCACCTCAAGGTCGCCGACATGGCCGCGGCGCTCACGGAGTCGCTCGGCGAACCGGTACGGTACCGGCCCCTCAGCCCGGACGAGTGGCGCGCGCAGGGCCTGCCCGGCGCCGACGAGTCGGGGAACATGTTCCAGTACTACGCGGACTGCGAGCACCGCTTCACCGCGGCCCGGGACCTCTCGGCCGTCCGCGACCTCAACCCGGCCCTCCAGGACTTCGCCACCTGGCTCGCCGCCCACCACGACAGACTGCTCAACGCCTGGGCATGACACCCGGCCGCCGTCGTCGCCGGCGACTGAGCCGACTGGAGCCAACGTGACTGCCGCTCTTCCGGAGACGATGGCCGCCTGGGTCGTCCTCGCCGGCCGCCCCGGGACGATCGAGCGCCGGGAACTGCCCGTACCCGTCCCTGCGCCGGACGAACTGCTGGTCCGGGTGCGCGCGTGCGGCGTGTGCCGCACCGATCTGCACGTACGCGATCACGACCTTCCTCCGCACCAGGATCAGGTCGTCCCCGGACACGAAGCCGTCGGCGATGTCGTCTCCGTCGGCGACGAGGTCACCGGACCGGAACCCGGCTCCCGGGTCGGCGTCCCGTGGCTGCGGCGCACGTGCGGGACGTGCCCGTACTGCACGCGTGGCCGGGAGAACCTGTGCCCCGCCTCCCGCTACACCGGCTGGGACGCGAACGGCGGCTACGCCGCGTACGCCACCGTGCCCGCCGCCTACGCGTACGAGCTGCCCGCCGGGTACTCGGCCGAGGAGCTGGCCCCGCTGCTGTGCGCCGGGATCATCGGCTACCGGGCCCTGCGCCGCGCGGAGCTGCCCAACGGCGGGCGGCTCGGCATCTACGGGTTCGGCGCCTCCGCCCACCTCACCGCGCAGCTCGCCGCCGCCGCCGAGGGCGCCACCGTGCACGTCCTCACCCGTTCCCCGGACGCCCGGGCCCTCGCCATGGAGCTCGGCGCCGCCTCGGCGCGCGACGCCCGGGCGGGACCGCCCGAGCCACTGGACTCCGCGATCCTGTTCGCCCCGGCCGGCGACCTCGTCCCGTCGGCCCTGGAAGCGCTGGACAGCGGCGGAACTCTTGCCATCGCCGGCATCCACCTCTCCGACATCCCGCCCCTGGACTACGCCAGGCACCTCTTCCGGGAGCGGACCGTCCGCAGCGTGGCCGCCAACACCCGCGAGGACGGACGCGCGTTCCTCGCCGCGGCCACCGCACACCACCTCCGCCCGACCCTCTCCCCCTACGCATTCGCCCATGCCGACCGTGCCCTGGACGACCTCGCCGCCGGCCGGGTCCACGGCGCGGCGGTCCTGCGGATGCCCGGAACCGAGAGGGCGGAGGACGGTCCTTGACGCGATGGCCGACGCGATGGCCCGCGCCCGTCTCAGAGTTTGTCCAGCCGTCCACGGGCAGCTTGTACGGAACGACCGCGGCGCAGCTCCCGCTTCCAGGGGTCGTCGGTCCGCAGGCGCTCGTCGATGCTTGCGAGCGTCCAGCGCTGCGCGGTGAGGTCCGGATCGTCCAGTTCGCTCCAGCTCAGCGGTGCGGCGACCGGGGCGCCGGGCAGGGCGCGCACGGCGTACGGGCTGACGGCCGTCTGACCGTAGGCGTTGCGCTGGATGTCGAGGTAGAGCCGTCCCCGGCGGGCCTGTTTGCGCGCGGCGGTGGTGAGCTCGTCCGCATGCTGCTGGGCGAGCAGCTCGGCCACGCCGCGGGCGAACGCCCGAACGTCGTCGAACGAGGCGCGGCGGTCGAGCGGGACCAGGACGTGCGGGCCGCGGGAGCCGGTGGTCATCAGGGCCGCGGGCAGGTCGAGTTCGTCAAGGAGTTCGTGCAGCAGGGCGGCGGCCCGCCTCACCGGCGCGAAATCGTCGCCGGGCGGATCGAGGTCGAAGACCAGCCGGTCGGGGTGGTCGGGCCGGTCCGTCTTGAACAGCCAGCGGTGCGGGGTGATGCACGCCTGGTCGACCAGGTAGACCAGGGTGGCCAGGTCGTCGCAGACCGGGTAGGTGACGGTGCCGTCCTCCTTGGGCAGCTCGCTGCGGTGGATCCAGTCCGGGACGTAGTCGGGGGTGTCCTTCTGCATGAAGCGGCCGTCGTCGATGCCGTCGGGGTGGCGCTCCAGCATCAGCGGGCGTCCGCGCAGGTGCGGCAGGATGCGCTGTCCGACCCGGCGGTAGTGGGCCCCCTCGCACCCGGGGGTCCGGTCGCACACCGCCGCCCGAACCGCCTCCGTACCTGCCGGTCCCGGCCTCCGGAGCGCGAGAACGTTGTCGCGGCCCACCACCCCCCTGTGAGGAGATCCCGTGCTCGAAGGCTTCGGCGAGGCGCTCGCGGACCGGGAGTACTACCTGCCGCCGGCCGGCGTGGCCGACCCCGGGCCGCGCTTCGCTCCTGGCGAGGTGCCGCCGGGCCTGCACGGCTCCGCCCAGGGCATCTGGACGGTCTGGGGCGGTCCGCGGACCGGGCTCGCCGAGCAGGGCTGGAAGATCCACGTGTCGGCGCGGCTTGACCGGGCGCAGCACGTGCTCGACACGGTCGCCGGGATCTGCTTCTCCGAAGGCGTGCCGTTCAAGCACCTGAGCGCCCGGTTCTTCTTCCTGTTTCTCCATCACAAGCACGCCGCGCGGGCCCAGGCGGGCAAGTTCTGCACCGTCTACCCACCGGACACGGCGACCGCCCGCCGACTCCTCGAACGCCTGCGCGATGCGCTCGACGGGGAGGAGGGGCCGTACGTCCTCACCGACCGGCGCTTTCGCGACTCGCGGACGGTCCACTACCGCTACGGCTCCTTCGACGGCGCCCGGAGCCGGCTCCTGGCCGACGGCACCCGGGAGGGGCTGGTCCGCGACGGCTCCGGCCGCGAGGTCGTGGACGCGCGCCTGCCCGCCTTCCACCTGCCCGCGGGGATCACGGACCCCTTCGCCGAGCAGGAGGAGCAGCCGCACGCGGGCCCGATCCTGATCCGCGACTACGAGGTGACCCGCGCGGTGCGCCTCAGCAACGCCGGTGGCGCCTACCAGGCCCGCGACCGGCGGACCGGCCGCACCGTCTTCCTCAAGGAGGCCCGCGCGCACAACGGCCTGGTCTTCGACGGGACCGACGCGCGGCAGCGGCTGCGGCACGAGTACGACGTGCTGCGCGAGCTGCACGCGGCGGCCCCGGGGGTGGGCCCGGAGCCGCTGGACCACTTCACGGAGTGGGAGCACGACTTCCTCGTCACCGAGTACGTCGCGGGGCAGCCGCTGGTGGGCTGGCTGAGCCGGTCCACCCCGCTGGCCCGCGCCGACCGCACGGCCGAGTCCGTCGCCGCGTACTACGAGGCGTGCCGCCGGCTGCTCGCCGCGCTGGACGCCTCGCTGGAGCGGCTGCACGGCGCCGGCTACCGGTTCGGTGACGTCAGCCTGGGCAATGTCCTGGTCACGCCGTCGGGCGGGGTCCGGCTTGTGGACTTCGAGGCGGCCTCGGCGCTGTCCGCGGCCCCGTCAGGGATGGGCACTCCGGGGTTCACGCCGCCGCCCGGACTGCGCCGGGCCGACACCGATCCGCTGCTGCAGGACCGGTACGGCACGTCGGCCGTCGCGCTCGCCTTCGTGGCGCCGTTCCACGAGATCGCCGAGCACGCGCCCGTCAACCTCGCGCTGCTGCGCCGCGATCTGGCGGACGTGGCGCCGCCGCCGGACCTGTGGCAGCGGGCGACCGCCTTCCACCTGACGGAGAACAGGGCGCAGGAGCAGGACGGTCCCTACCGTCCGCCCTCCCCCGTCGAGCTGGACACCGATCCGCGCGGCTGCCTCACCCGGCTGGCCGGGGAGGTGGCCGCGGGTCTCCTCGAGATGGCTGACGCCGACCGGCCGGAGTGGGCGTTCCCGCCCTCGCCGGAGGCGTTCCGGACCAACAACGTGTGCCTGGCCTACGGCACGGCCGGGGTGGTGCACGCCCTGCACCGCGCCGGGGCCGGGGTACCGGAGGAGATCCGGGAACGGCTGCGCCGCGACGCGCTGGCGCTCCGCGACGCGCTGCCCCCGGGACTCCTCGTCGGCTCGGCGGGCATCGCCCGGGTACTGGCCGGCCTCGGCCGTCTTGACGAGGCCGTCGACCTGCTCCGGGACGCCGACGGGCACCCGCTCACCGCCTCCTGCGGCACGCTGGCCGGCGGGCGGGCCGGGGTCGGCCTGGGCTGGCTCGCCCTGCACCGGCTGACCGGGGAGAGCGGCCACCTGGAGCGGGCCGCCGCGGCGGGGGAAGGCCTGCTGCGCACCGCCGACCTGCCGGCCGCACTCGGCGAGCACGACGCCCGCGGCCTGCTGCACGGCCGCTCGGGGCTCGCCCTCTTCCTCCACCGCCTCGCCCGCGACACCGGCGAGGCCCGCTTCCTGGAGGCGGGGCGCAGACTGCTCCACCAGGAGCTGGACCGGACCTTTCCGCTGGAGGACGGCGCCCTGTCCCTCTCCGACAACGCACGGCTCACCCGTGCCATGCCGTACCTGGCCACCGGCGCGGCCGGTCTCGCGGCGGTCCTCACCCGCTACGTGGCCACCGCGCCGGACGAGCGCTGCGCCGCGGCACTGCCGCGGCTCGTCGCCGGCATCCGGGTCTCCTGCGCCACGAAGGAGGCGGGCCTGTACCGGGGGCTGGCCGGACTGACCTGGTTCCTGACCGGGCACGCCGAGCTCACCGGCACGGACGCCGCCCGCGCGGACGCCGTGCGCGCCGCGACCGGCCTGCTGAAGTACGCCGTCCCCCACCGGCGCGGTGTCCGCTTCCTCGGGGCGGGTTCGCAGCGGTTCACCGCCGACCTGTCCAGTGGCGGGGCCGGTGTCCTGCTGGTCCTCCACCGCCTGCTGTCCGGCCCGCTCCTGACGGGGCCCCACCCTGCGCGCCCCCGGCGCCTGGCAGCCGTCTGACGTCACCGGACGGGCCTCCCATGAACCCCTCGGCACGGCGGCGGACACCTCCGGGCCGAGGTACGCAAGGACCAACCGATACGACCCCGACAGGAAAGAGGAGATCATCCATGTCCCAGATCCAGATCCTCGCGCTCCAGGCCCTGGAGACCGAGCAGGAGGCCGACGCCTTCGCCCCTTGCTTCAGTGTCGCCTGGAGCATCAGCGACATCTTCCCCGACCCGATGTGACCAGCAGGCCCCCGGCGGGACCTGCGTCTGCCGCGGGTCACTGCAGTCCGAGGCGCCGTGCGGTCTCCTCGGTGTGCCGCAGGCGTGCGGGGGCGTCGTCGCCGAGTGCCGTGACGACCCCGGCGACGACGGTCTCCACCACGGCGAGGGTGGGGACGAAGCTGTCGTACGGTGAGGGTGTCGTGACCAGGCTGGGAAGGACGACCTCGGCGTGCGCGGAGACCGGGGAGAGCCATCGGTCGGTGAACAGGACGACCTTCGCGCCTTGTTCGAGGGCGAGTCGGGCCATGGTGACCTTGTCCTCCTCGTAACGCCGGTAGTCGAAGACGACCAGGACGTCGCGGCGGGTGAGCGTGCCGAGTGCCGCGGTCCGCTCGACGTCGCCGGCGGGCAGGAGCCGGATGTCGCCGCGCAACTGCATGAGGTGCAGTCCGAGGTACTGGGCGAGGAGATGGGTGAAGCGGCCGCCGGTCAGGATGATGCGCCGCTTGCCGTCGGCCAGGAGTGAGACGGCGTGTTCCAGGTCGTGCGGCGGGAGTTCGCCGAGGGTCTGCGCGACGGCGGAGCTGAACAGCCTGCTGCCCTGTTCGAGCAGGGATGCCTCGCCGTCCGGTGCCTCGTCGGTGCGGGCGCGGTCGGCGGATTCGTACAGGGACAGGGGTGAGGCGTTGCGCTCGTCGAGTTCCTCGCGCAGGGCGGTCTGGAAGTCGGGGAAGCCCCGGTAGCCGAGCCGGTTGACGAAGCGGATGACGGTGGGGGCGCTGACGCCCGCCCGTTCGGCGAGGACGGCGACGGTCTCGAAGCCGGCGGAGGGGTAGTTGGCCAGGAGGACGCGGGCGACCTTGCGCTCGGCCGGGCTGAGGTCGCCCAGTTTGTGCCGGATCACGTCGGCGAGTGCGCCGGAGGCCATCGCGGGTTCCTTTCTCGGTCGTCGGCGGGCGTGCGCCCGCGTGCCGAGCCTAATGCCGGTCGTCCTGGCCGCGATCGCGGCCACCGCGCCCGGGGGTGACGGTGGGTGCTCCCGCACCGGGCAACGGCGCGGTAAGCCGGTGCGGGAGCGTCGGGGGCAGCGTCAGTCGCTGCGGCTGTCGCCGAGGTCGGCGATGAGGGAGGCGAGCAGGGCGACCCTGGCCGGGACCGTACTGACGTCGAGCCACTCCTCGGGGGTGTGGTCGGCGCCGCCGACCGGTCCCAGACCGTCCAGCGTCGGGACCCCTGTGCCGGCGATGGTGTTGGCGTCCCCCACGCCGCCGGTCGCCGTGGCGCCGAAGGTCAGGCCGAGGCGTACGCCGATGTCCTGGGCCCGGTCGAGCATCCGGCGGGCGGCGGGGGTGTCTTCCATCGGCGGGCAGGACGCGATTTCCTCGACGGTGACGCGGGTGCCGGGGACGACGGGCCGCGTGGCGGCCTCCTGGAGGGCGGCGGTGGCCGCGCGCATGCCGCTGTCCGTGGCCGAGCGGATCTCGACGAGGAGTTCCGCCTCGGGGCAGACGATGTTGAAGCGGCTGCCCGCGCGCACGACGCCCACGTTGAGGGTGACGCCCTCCCACGTGCCGTTCAGCGCCTGGACGGCGATGACGAGGTGGGCGGCGGCCAGGGCCGCATTCGCTCCGCGTTCGGGTTCGATGCCCGCGTGTGCGGCGCGGCCGGTGACGGTCAGCCTGAAGTCGGCCACCCCCTTGCGCGCGATGACCAGGTCGCCGTTCTCCCGGGCGCATTCGAGGGCGAGGGCGTAGTGCGCCCCTTCGGCCGCTCGCCGGGTGACCGGCCTGCTGGCGGGTGAGCCGATCTCCTCGTCGGGTGTGGCGAGGAAGACGAGTTCCGCGTAGTCCTCGACGCCTGCCAGGGCGAGGATCTCGACGGCTGCGAGCCCGGCGACCAGGCCTCCTTTGTCGTCGCACACGCCGGGTCCGTGGGCGAGGGATCCGTCGAGGGAGAAGGGGCGTTCGGCGGCTGCCCCGTCGTCGAAGACGGTGTCCATGTGCGCGGCGAGGAGGATTCTGCGGCCTCCGTCGGCGACGGCGAGGCGACCTTGCCTGCGGCCGATGAGGACATCTCCCGTGCGGTGTCCGGCGGCCGGCGGCAGCGGGACGCGTTCCACGGAGAAGTCCAGCCGCTCGAGGTGGGCCCGGACCAGGTCGGCGACCCGGTCGACGCCGTCGGCGCTGTGCGAGCCGGAGTCGACCGCGACGAGTTCGGCCAGGTCGTCCAGGTACCGGGCCTGGTGTGCGTGGGACAGGGACAGCAGCGCTGCGTCGAGGGGCTGCTGCCGGAGCGGGGCGCTCACAGGACCTTCGACAGGAAGGCGCGGGTACGCTCCTGCTCCGGTTCGGCCAGGACCCGTCGGGGGTCACCGGATTCGACGACGACGCCTTCGTCCATGAAGACCGCCAGGTCGCCGACTTCGCGGGCGAAGCCGATCTCGTGCGTGACGACGACCATGGTCATGCCGTCGTCCGCGAGCCGGCGCATGACGTCGAGGACGTCGCCGACGAGTTCGGGGTCGAGCGCCGACGTCGGCTCGTCGAACAGCATCAGTTTCGGCTTCATGGCGAGGGCGCGGGCGATGGCGACGCGCTGCTGCTGGCCGCCCGAGAGCTCGGCCGGGTAGTGACCCTCCCGGTCGGCGAGCCCCACCTGGTCCAGGAGGGCCCTCGCCTCGTCGCGGGCCCGGTCCCTGGCGACTCCGGCGACCTTGACGGGGGCCTCGACGACGTTCTCCAGGACGGTCATGTGCGGGAAGAGGTTGAACCGCTGGAACACCATGCCGATGTCGCGCCGCCGGGCGGCGACCTCGCGCTCGCGCAACTCGTGGAGGCGGGTGCCCTGCGGCCGGTAGCCGACCGGTTCGCCGTCGACGGAGAGCCGTCCTCCGTCGATCTTCTCCAGATGGTTGATGCACCGCAGGAACGTGGACCTGCCGGACCCGGAGGGTCCGAGGAGGCAGCACACCTGTCCGCGTTCGACCGTCAGGTCGATGCCCTGGAGGACCTGGAGCTTCCCGAAGTGTTTGCGCACGCCCTCGGCGTGCACCATGGGCGCGTTCAACGGCCCTCCTCCTTGTGGGTGCGGCCGCGCAGGGCGGTGAGGGGTCCGGCGCACAGGCGTCGCAGGGGGGAGATCTCGGTGCCTCGGGCCGTGCCGCGCCCGTAGCGGCGTTCGAGCCAGGCCTGCGGGACGCTCAGGGCGGTGACCAGGGCCAGGTACCAGAGCGACGCCACCACGAGCATCGGGATGACCTGGTAGTTCTGCCCGTACACGTCCTGGATGTTGGACATCAGGTCGTGCGCCGCGATCACCGACACGAGGGCGGTCATCTTGAGCATGTTGATCGTCTCGTTGCCCAGCGGCGGGATGATCACCCGCATCGCCTGGGGCAGCACGATCCGCCGCATGGTGAGTGCCGGGCTCATGCCGAGCGAGTGGGCCGCCTCGGTCTGCCCCGGGTCGACGGACCGGATCCCCGCGCGGACGATCTCGGAGGCGTACGCGGCCTCGTTCAGGCCGAGCGCGAGCAGGGCCGCGACGGACGGGGTGAGCAGGGCGTTGGTGTCGGCCTGGAAGAAGGTGATACCGGTGAACGGGATGCCGATCATCACGTGCTGGTAGAGGGCTCCGGCGTAACCCCAGAAGATGATCTGTACGAGCAGCGGGGTGCCGCGGAAGACCCAGACGAACAGCGACGAGAGGCCGTACAGGACCCCGTTGTCGGAGAGCCGCATGACGGCCACGAGGGTGCCGAGGACGAGGCCGAGGGTCATCGCGGCGGCGGTCAGCCACAGGGTGGTGGTCAGTCCGTCGAAGATCAGCCCGGCGAACAGGTAGTGGCCGACGACGTCCCAGTGCAGGTTGCCGTTCTTCGCCAGCGAGCCGCTGAGGCCGGCCAGCGCGGCGACGGCGGCCACCGCGGAGAACCGGCGACCCCAGTGGCGGACGGGGACGATCTCGAAGGCGTCGGGAGCGAGGCCCGCACCGGTGTGCGGTGTGCCGAGGCGGGTGGTGGCGGTGGTCATCTCTAGTCCACCGCCGCGTTCTTGGTGGCTTCCTTCACGGCGATGGAGGCGACGCCGTACTTGTCGCAGATCTTGGTGAGGGTGCCGTCGTCGATCAGCGCCTGGAGTGCCCGCCTGATCGCTTCGGTCAGTTGCGGGAGCCGTCGGCTGACCGCGATGCCGTTGGGCGAGGCACGGTAGCCGGCCGGCGCCTCGGGGTCCTCGGCCAGGTCGAAGGCCTTGCCGCCGTCGGCGGTCTTGGCCGACCAGCCGGCGGCGGGCTTGGTGACGACCTCCGCGACCACCTTGCCGGAGCGCAGGGCGAGTTGGGCGTCGGAGTCCTTGGGGAAGGTCTGGATGTCGGCCGGCTTCCGGCCGGCGGCCCGGCATGTGGCCTGGTGGGCCGTGAGCAGCTTGTACTGGTTGGTCGCCGCCTGGACGCCGACCTTCCGGCCGCAGAGGTCGTCCAGCGTGCCGATCTCCGCCGGGTTGCCCTCGGCCACCAGGATGCCCGAGCCGGAGCGCGAGTAGTCGACGAAGTCGACGACCTTCTGCCGCTCCTTGTTGTCGGTCAGTGCGGACATCGCGGCGTCGAACCTGCCGGCCTGGAGGGCGGGCACGATGCCGTCGAACTTCGTCGGGGTGAAGGCGAACCTGACGCCGAGCTTCGCGCCGAGGGCCTGGCCGAGGTCGTAGTCCAGGCCGGTCAGGTCGCTCTTCCCCTCGGTGACGAACATCGCGAACGGGGGGTAGGGGACGTCCGTGGCCACGCGCACGGTACCCGCCTTCTTGATCGGCTCGGGCAGGGCCTCGTGGAGGGCCGCGTCCGGCGTGACCGTGACCCCGGCGATCCTGCCTCCGGCGGCGGGCTCACCGGCACCGCTCGCGCCGCAGCCGGCGACCACCGCCAGAGCCGTGCAGGCCAGCACGGCAGTCGCCCCTCGGCGGGGCGCAGAGATGTGCATCAACGTCGTTCCCTCTCGGACGTACGAAGCGAGCGGAATCAGCTCCGCCGACGTTCCAGACGTTACACATCAATGTTCGCGATGGCTAGATGTAATGTTTATTACGCACCGACGGCTGCCCCCGCGAGGCCATCAGCCCCCGACCAGGGCGGCCAGCGCCGCGGGATGCTCCTCGACCACCAGATGCCCCGCGCCGTCGATGGCGTTCAGATCGACGCCGAGCCTGGTGCGGACCGCCGGGCGGAGCCTGCTCAAGGGCAGGAAGACGTCGTGTGAACCGTTGACGATCAACCGGGGAACGTCCCGAGCCGGGAGCTCGGCCGCCCCCGGTGCTCCGCCGGAGCGGACGTGCCGGGACACCAGGGTCAACCAGTCGACCAGCTCCTCGCGCGGCTGGAGGCCCGGCCGGTACCGCACGATCGGATGACGGTGACTGCCACGGGCGCGGATACCCCTGTGGGAAGGGCGAACGGCCCTGCCTTGACGGCGATTTGACGGCCCGTCGGTGGATCACGAGGAGCTCGGCCTCGAAGACCACAGTCCCTTTCAATAGTACGTCCCGCAACCACATTTGGCGCGCGGGGACCGCCTCCACGGGTGGCGCGAGCACGGCTCCCGGTCCACGCTGAAAGAGGGGATCTGACGGCCGCACGCCCGCACGCAGGAGGCGAGAGCCATGGCCGAGAACATCATGAAAAGTCAACAGAACGACCTCAGTTCACTCATGGAGCGGGCGTCGAAACGTGACTCCACCGTCCCCTTCGACGGCTACAGCCGCGATGACGGAAACATCCCGGGAAACATCCTGATCGTCGCTGCCGGCGACTGCGTCTATTCCTTCGCCAAGTCCGACATCATGGACCGGGAGACCATCGGCGAAGACCGGATCAGGGTGTACGTGCGGGAGGGCGCCACGGCATTCCGGCTGGGCCGGATGCGCGCCGGTGAACCGCAGGACCCCTTCATGGTCGCCATGGAGAACATCGCGCCGCCGACGAGCCCAGGACTGCCCGGGGAGCCGAGGCCGGCGGGCGGACCGGCCGGGCTGGCGAACGCCGAGGCGATGGAGCACCTGGCTCCTCCGCCGGCCGTGGACGTGCCGGGCGCGCCGCGCTACGCGGCCGCGGGCATGGAACAGGCGCAGGCGGCCCAGCCCCGGGTGCTCGCCCCGCCCCTCTCCACCGTCGGAGGCTACTGGACGAACAGCTGCGTCGGCGGCGACGCCTTCCCGAACAACTGCGCCCACTTCCTCTCGGACGCGTTCATCCGCGCCGGGTACACGGAACTCTCCGCCCCCAACCCGTACATCAACGCCCGGTGCTACACCACCGCCCGCCGGCCCATCAGGGCACGCGACATGTGGGCCTGGTTCGCGTCGAAGGCGGTCCGCACGAGCTCCACGCCGACGCCGTACACAGGATGGTGGGCTGTCTTCCAGCTCGACGAGAGCGTGTACTGGGGCGGTCACGTGGCGCTCTTCGACTCCGACTCGTGGACGTACTACGGGACGGGCTGGCACGGCACGTGGCGCCAGTACATGTACCAGTGGTGACCGCGTTCCAGCACCAGCCGCGTCCGGAAGGAGACTGCGGTGAACCCCCTTCTGTATGCCCGGAACAACCGCATCGTCGAACTGATGGAGCAGCCCGCGGAGCAGCGTGACGCCGACTGGATGCAGGAGGCGGCGCAGCAGGCGGTCCTTCTGGAACTCGCCACGCTCCCGCCGTATCTCTGCGGTCTGTGGTCGATCGACACCTCGACCGGGGACGGTTCCGTCTTCGACACCCTGCACGAGATCGTCTTCGACGAGATGTCGCACCTCGGTCTGGCGTGCAACCTGCTCACCACGATCGGCGGGACTCCCGTGCTCGCCGACGAGACGGTGGTGCCGAGGTACCCGGGCCCGCTTCCCGGAGGTGTGCGGCCCGGACTCAAGGTCCTCCTCAGCGGACTGACGAAGGATGCGGTGGACATGTACTCCCGCATCGAGGAACCGGACCATCCGCTCGTACGGGCCGTGGCGGAGCACACGTCGATCGGGGCCTTCTACACCGCGCTCCTGGACGCGTTCCGTGCGCATCCGGAGCGGATCACCGGCGCCCGGCAGCTGACCAAGCTCATGCCCCAGCACGGTGAGGGCAACGACGTGGTGCCCCTCGACTCGCTCGCCGCCGTCGAGACGGCCATCGACGTGATCAAGGAGCAGGGTGAGGGCACGTCGGCCTCGCCCGATAACCCGCACCCGGGGGCCGCGGGAGAACGCGCCCACTTCTACGCGTTCCGGGAGATCTTCCACGAGCGCAAGCTGCAGAAGAACCCGGACACCGGGAAGTTCGAGTTCACGGGAGCGCCGATCGTGATGCCCCTGGCCAAGCCCATGGCGGTCGTGCCCGAAGGGGGCTGGCCCCGGACGGGACCCTCCGCACCGGACGCCGAGACGATCCAGATCCTCGACGAGTCCAACCAGGCCTTCAGCACCCTGCTGAGCCTGCTGGAGAAGGCGTGGAAGACGAACAACGCAAGCGAGGCGAAGGGGCTTCTGGGCCAGGCGGTGGGGCAGATGTTCTCCCTGCAGGACCCCGCGCAACGGCTGATGGACCGCCCGATCCCCGGCGCCGACGGCAAGACGTACGGGCCGGAGTTCCGCTTCGTGGCTCACTGACGGCGCCGGCGCGCCCCGCACGGGCTGTCCACGTGCCCCTGCCGGGCGGGTGAAAAGGGGACCGGTTCGGCGCGCCGGGGTGGTTCGCGAGCGCGCCCCGCGCGGTGACCGGGGTTAGCGTCGGATGCGTTCCGATCCCCCATCCGCCCGGCCGGGGGCCCCTTGGTGCGTCCGCGGGCGGAGAACGGCGACGACCCGATGAACGTCCCCCTCCCCTCCCGGGCCCGCTGATGGCAGCCGCCCCCCTGCCGCAACTGGCGGCCGACGTCCGCGACGGGCTCGTCCTCCTGCTCCCGGACCTCCCGGGGCTTCCCGGCCCGGAACGTGCGAAGCGCCTGGCTCAGGCGCTCGGACTGCCCTCCGAGGCGCTCACCCCGGAGGCCCTGCTCGCGCGGCTCGCACTGCCGGGTGCGGCCGCGCCGGGGGACCTGTGGCCGGTCCTCGTCGACCTGCTGCGGACGGCCGTACGGGGCGCGACGCGGGCGACGCCGAACTGGTCGCTGGTGATCGAGAACGTCCTCCGTGCCGGCCCCACCCAGGTGGAGCCGCTCGGCACCGCGCTTCCTCCGGTACTGAACCTCACGTTCAGGCTGAGCGACGCCCTCAGCCTGGTGCCGGGGCTCGCCGTGCGGGACGGCATCAACCTCGTGCTCTCCCTGGCCACCGCCGTACCCGAGGACTCCACCCTCGCGTTCCGGGCCGAGGGCATGGAGCTCGCGCTCGCGGACCACGAGCTGCTGAAGCTCCTCGCCCCCGACGGCCTCTCCCTCAAGGGGAGTCTGGGCGTCCGCCTCGACGGCAAGGGGCTGCGGCTCGAGGGCGGCAGCAACGGCAAGGGCATCGCCCTGCCCCTGGACCGGGCCCCCTCCGCGCTGCGCGCACCCTCGCTGTACGTGGCCTCGCACGACGGCGGGCTCCAGCTCACCACCTCCTTCCGCGCCTCCCTGCTCGGTGTCGCGGACGCGGCGGTCGACGGGGTGGGGCTCGACATCCGTCCGACGGCCGGCGGGTTCACGCCGTCGGTGCTGCCGCCGAGGGGTCTCGGACTCACCCTGGCCCTCGGCCCGGCGAAGGGCGGCGGATTCCTCTGCGAGCAGGACGGGCAGTACCACGGCGCGCTCTCGCTGAGCCTGGGCGTCGTCGAGGTCAAGGCCTTCGGGATCCTGCAGCCCCGCCCGCCGTCGGTGCTCGTGGCGCTGAGCGCCGAGTTCACCCCGGCGATCGAACTGGGCCTCGCGTTCACGCTCAACGCCGTCGGCGGTCTGGTCGGCGTCGGGCGCGCGCTCGACCGGGCGGGCCTGGCCGCGGCCGTGCAGTCCGGCCACCTGGACGATCTGCTCTTCCCCGCGGACGCCGCCGCGGCGGCGCCGCGCATCCTGACCACGCTGGGGACGGTCTTCCCCGCGCGGCCCGGGAGCACGGTCGTCGGGCCGATGTTCCGGGTCGGCTGGGGCCGCCCGGTCTCGTTCGTCACGGCAGATGTCGGCGTGGTGCTCGAACTGCCCAGCGGGGTGGTGGGCATCCTCGGCCGGCTGCGGATCGCGCTGCCCGCCCCGCAGGCGCCGGTGATCGACCTGCGGGCCTCGGTCGCGGGCGTCGTCGACGCCGCCAACGGCCTGGTCGAGATCAACGCGAACCTCGCCGGATCCCGGCTGCTCACCGCCCCGGTGGAAGGCGGCCTCGCCCTGCGGGCCAAGTCGGGGCAGGACGCGACGTTCATCCTCAGCGCCGGTGGATTCCACCCCCGCTACACCCCTCCCGCGGGCTTCCCGACACCGAAGCGCCTCACGATCCCCCTCGCGGACAGCCCGTTCCTGAAGGTCGTGTTCTCCGGCTACTTCGCCCTCACCCCCGGCACCGTCCAGGCCGGCGCGGAGTTGTCCGCCGTCATCGGGACGAGCGGCACCGGCGTGTCCGGGCGGCTCTCCTTCGACGCGCTGGTGCGCTGGGAGCCGAGCTTCGGCGTGATGCTCGACCTCAGCGGCTCGTTCGCGCTGCGCTTCGCCGGGGAGACCCTGTGCTCCGTCGGGCTGCGCGTCCACGTGGACGGTCCGACGCCGTGCTGGCACGTCGCCGGGCGCGCCAGCGTGTCCTTCTTCTTCTTCGACGTCAGCTTCCCCTTCGACGAGCACTGGAACTGCACCGGCCAGGCGGTCGCCCCGACGCCCCCGGACGTCTGCCGGGCCCTGGAACAGGCCCTGGACGATCCCCGCAGCTGGGAGCCGGTCCTTCCGGACGGCGTGCGCACGATGGTCTCGCTGCGCGCCGACGGCGTGGCCGCCGGCCGCCTGCTGCATCCGCTGGGGCGGGTGCGGTTCAGCCAGCGCACGGTGCCGCTCGGGATCGAGGTGGTCCGGTTCGGGCCCGGCAGGCTGCCCAAGGCGACCGCGTTCGACGTGGGCGTCACGTTCCCCACCGGGGCCGGGACGTCGCAGCCGGTCACGGAGGACTTCGCGCGGGCCGACTTCTTCGACCTCACGGACGATCAGAAGCTCACCCAGCCCGCGTTCGAGCGGTTCCGCTCCGGCGCCGAGCTGACCCCGCCGCCCACCGCGGGCAGCGCCACCCGGACGACGGTGCCGGTCGAGTACGAGACCAAGTGGCTGGGCGGCACGGCCCCCGCCCCTCCCTGGCTGATCAGCGACGCGGCGCTCCAGGCCGCCCTCTCCCACGGCGCCGTCGGCCGCAGCCTCGTCCACGAGCTGAGCGCGCGGTACACCACGCCTCCGCGCAAGCCGGTGCTGAAGGAGCGCACGTACGCGATCGCGAGCCGCGACACGCTCACGACGCAGACGGGCTTCCTGAGCACGTTCACCGAAGCCGCAGCCAAGCTGAGGGACACCGCGGGCGGGTCCGGGCTTCTCCAGATCGTGCCCGCGTACGAGGTGAGGCCATGACCGTGTACACCTTCGCGTCCTGGGACCGGGCCGGCGCAGCCGCCTGTCTCACCGATGCCGACGACCTGTCCCGTACCACCCCCGTACGGGGGGCGCTCGCGGCCACCGCGTCGGTGAACGGCCGTCCCGCCCGGCCGGTCCCGGTGCCCGCGCTCCAGCTGTACGGCCCCGGGGACGTCCGGGCGATCGACCCCAAGGAGATCGTGCGGGTCTTCCCGCTGCCCGGCACACCGGACGCGGAGCCGACCCGCTTCCCGCTGGTGGAGTTCGAACGCACCGAGCTGCCCTGGCTGTTCACCCCGCTGCGAGAGGGCGCGGCGGGCGAGCTGCGCCCCTGGCTGACCCTCGTCTGCGTGCCCGTCGCGGCGGGCCGGCCGCAGCGCGAACCCGGCGTGCCGCTGCCGGTCCTCCGGGTCCCGGGCAGCGAGCTGCCCGATCCGACCACCCTGCACCTGTGGGCGCACGCCCAGACCCTCCCCGGCCACGAGACCGATCCGCGGCGGTCGGTCTCCCGGCTCCTCGCGCCCCGCCGGCTCGAGCCGCAGACCGCGTACACCGCCTGCCTGGTCCCCTCGTTCCTGGCCGGAAAGCTGGCCGGACTCGGCAAGGCCGCCGACTCCGCGAGCCTGGCCCCCGCGTGGGACCCCGCCGCGACCGTCCGGTGCGAACTGCCCGTCTACTTCTCCTGGGTGTTCTCGACCGGCGAGGCCGGCGACTTCGAGACCCTCGCGGCGCGTCTCCGGGCCCACCCGCTCCCCCCGCACGCCGGCCGCCGGCCGCTCGACGTCAGCCGCCCCGGCCTGTTCGCGAACGGCCCCGGGCCGGTCGTCCAGGAGGTGGAGAGCGCCCTGCGCCCCCCGGGCGACCTGAACCGGGACCCGTGGCCCACGGGCGCCCAGAGCGCGCAGTGGCAGCAGCGGCTCGCGAAGGCGCTGGTCCCGGTCTCCGACGGCACCGGCGACGAGGACCCCGACGTCCTGCCGCCGCTGTACGGAGGCTTCCACGCGTTGCGCAAGAGCGCCGACCCGTCCTCGGCGGGCTGGCTCGACACGCTCAACCTGGATCCGCGGTGGCGGGTCGCGGCGGGTCTGGGCGCCCGGACCGTGCAGGCCGACCAGGAGGCCCTCATGGCCTCCGCGTGGCGCCAGCTGGTGGACGTGCAGGCGGCCAACCGGTTCCTCGACCTGGCCCGGTTCGCCCGGCTGGTCTCCGGCCGCCTGCACCTGCGGCACGTGAAGCCGCTCTCCGCCGACGAGGTGCTGCGCCTCGTCACCCCCCTGCAGAGCCGGATCGCCCTGACGGCGGACACCACCCTGTGGTCGACGGTCCGGGCGAGCCTGCTGCCGAACGCCATGGCCACCACGGTGTTCCACCGCACCGTGCGCCCCATGGGCGTCCTCAGCCGACGGGTGGGCCTGATCGCGGGGCGGGCGGCGGACGCGCCCGAGCCGCCGCCGTTCTCGACCGTGCTGACCTCGGTCGCCTCCTCCCCCACCGGACTCGCCGTGGCCCGCCGCGACCCGGACGGCACGGTGGCCTTCTCCGTCGCGCCCGAGCGGGTCGTCGGCGCGGAGCGGCTCGCCGCCGTACGGAAGGTGTTCGCGCCCGAGGACGGGGCGGCGGAGGCCTGGCGGCAGGTGGCGGCCGACGCGACCGCGCGCTCCCTGCAGCGCGCGGTCACCATCGAGCAGCTGGCCGCCACGAAGCCGCTCCCCGCCTCCGGACTCAACCGCTCCTTCCGGCTCGGCGCACTGCCCGAGGTGGAGGCGCCCGAGGACTTCCTGGCCAGGACGAGGATCGACCCGCACGGCGATCTGGTCTTCCCCACCGAACGGACCGGACCGGCCGGACTCGACCTGTTCACCGGGGCGGCGGACACCGGGACGGCACCGGGAGAGTTCACCGGGTCCTGGAGCGGGCCGTGGGACACCGTGAACGCCGGCAAGGGCGAGCCGGCCGGCGGCTGGCGGGGCACCTGCTCGGGCACCCTGCGGGTGGGTCCCGACCGGTCGGGCACCTGGAAGGGCGTCTTCCACGGCAGCTGGAGCAACAACACGGGCGCCGGCGGCACGGACCCCACCTGGCTCGCCCTCTACACCGGCACCTGGGAGTCCGGCGGGGAGCGCGGGGTGTGGCGCGGCGTGTGCGCCGGAACCTGGGACTCCTGGAACTCCTCCTCCGACGGCGTCTTCACCGGGACCTGGAGCTCCGGGACCCACCACGGCACCTTCCGGGGCACGTGTCCGGGCGACTGGGACTGGGACGCCGCCGGCGGCCTGACCGGCGAGTGGAGCGCCGACTGCTACGGCGAACTCCGTCTCACCGGCGAGGGCCCCGGCGGGCCGCAGGAGCCCTGGGACCCCGACGCCCTCCCGGGGCTCGTCGACCGCTGGCAGTCCACCGGCACACTGCCCCTGGACGTCTTCACCGGCGGCGGTCTGCTCGCCGGGCAGCAGGACCTGCTGCCCGCCCCCGCCGTGCTCGGCGCCGGTCCCGAGAACCTCAAGGACATGGTCGTCTCGGCGCACGACCGGGTCCTCGGCCCCTCGGACGCCCCGCCGATCCCGCACCGCGAGCCCTTCCCGACCGGTACCTCGCAGAACGGCGTCGTGGCCCTGACGGATCCGTCGGTGACGGTGCCCGCGGTGGTGGCCTCCCGGGTGGACCGGCCCGAGGGCACCGACCCGGAGGCACCGGTGCAGTGGGCGCCCGTCTTCCAGGACGCCATGTGGCCGCCGCTGTCCCGGCAGTCCAACGAGTGGCTCTTCGGCGGCCTCGACCACGTCCCCGCCGACTCGGCGGTCCTCGCGCTGACCAACGCGCCCTTCGTGGCCTCCTACATGGTCGGCCTCAACCACGAGTTCGCGCGTGAGCTGCGCTGGCGCGAGTACCCCACCGACCAGCGCGGCACGTACTTCGCCTCGTTCTGGGGGTACGGGAAGGACCTGCCGGAGCTGCACACCTGGCAGCGCGACCTGCCGCTGGGCGCGCATCTGACCGCCCCGCCCGACCGGGTGGTCCTGCTGCTGCGCAGCGCCCTGCTGCGCCGCTACCCCGGCGCGATCATCTACGCGGCTCCGCTGCTCGGCACGGAGCCCGACGAGGCACACGCCCGGCACCCCATCTTCCGCGGCGGTCTGGACCCCGACACCGCCATGGTGGGCTTCGACCTCACCGAAGCCGAACTCAGGGCCTCGCCCTGGTGCTTCGTGATCGCCGAGCAGCCGACCGAGCCGCGGTTCGGGCTCGACGACCCCGACCCCGAGGCGCTCACCACCCCGCCGCCCGCCGGCGCCTGGGGCGGCCCGTACACCCCGCCGAACACTCCCAGCGAGGCGGACGACTGGAACGACCTGAAATGGAGTCACCTCTTCGACTCCAAGGACGCCTATCTGGCCGCCGCCTACGCGCCGGGAACCCTGCGGCCCAACGTCTCGTACGGCGGCCTGGTCTGGGGCAGGAGCGCGGCCGGCACGGCCCGCCAGTGCTTCCAGCAGCCCGTCAGGGTCATCCTGCCCGCCGAACGGCTCCTGGCCCCCTGAGGAGAGAACACCCGATGAGAGATCTCGGCGCACTGCGCCAGGACGCGGCCGAGGCCGAGGAGCAGCGCGCCCTGCTCGGCGCCGGGGCCACCGACGCCGCGCGCAAGGCCGCCTACACCCGGCTCGGCAAGGCCCGGCGGGCCGTCGACGAGGAGCTGCGCGCCCGCACCGGCCGGGGTTTCGCCCCGCTGCTGCGCCAAGTGGACCCCGAGGTACCGCTGATGCTCCTGCCCGTACGGATCGAGACGCGGCTGCGCCTGGACGGTCCGGGGCCCGACGAGCTGCTCGTCCGCATCTTCCCCGACGACATCCACGTCGAGTCGCACGAGCCGCACCCCACCGACGGTGAGGTCCAGCAGGCCCGGCTGTACTGGCGGACCGTGTGGCGGGCGGGCCGTGCCGACAACGCCGACCAGGACCGCGAGCGGCTGCTGCTCGCGGCCTGGGGCCGGCTGGCGGGGGCGGTCGGCGCACAGCGGGCCCGGTGGCTGGTCCGGCTCGTGAAGCCGGTCTCGGACACCCGGCCGCCGACGCCGGTGCCCGGCGCCGAGGCGGTGCCCGAACCGGAGTGGCCCGAGGTGCCCGTCCGGGGCCGCGGCTGGAACCGGGCGGCGACCGTCTCGACGCTGCCGGACATGTTCGTCGTACGGGCCTACCAGGGCGACCGCCTGGTCGCGGAGGAGCCGGGGGAGCCGGTCCCCGACGTCGTGCACGTCGGCCCCGACCCCGACGCCGAGCCCGCTGCCGGCGGACCACACCTCGATCCGGCGCTGCTCTGGCTGAAGCAGTACGACACGGCGAAGCAGAACGGACTCGCCGTCACCCTGCGCCTGCGCCCCGAGAACGGGTACGAGCCGGACCGGGAGCCGCTGCTGACCCGCGTGGTCGTGTTCGGCGTGTCGGCCTCGCTCGACCCCGAGGCGGCCGCGGCTCGCGTCGCCGGCCTGCTGTCCGGCCGGGACGGGGACGGCGAGGCGGCGTTCGTGCCGCAGGGCATGCCGACCAACAACCTTCCCGACACCGAGGTCCCGCCGCCCGTGCCGCCGGACGTCGACCGGCTGCTCGGGGCCGTCCCGACCGCCCCGGCCGACGCCTGGGACAACGGCACCCGGACCGCCGCCGCCCTCGGCCTGCCGCCGGGCGGCCTCGACGCGCTCCCCGGCGCCGACGATCCGGAACAGGCCGACGCGCGCAGCCTGCAGCTCGCCCTGTGGAGCGCCACCGGGGACTTCTTCCTCGACGAGCTGATGGATCAGGACAAGGGAGGCGGGCAGCTCGACGTCGACCGGGAGTGGCTGCGCCGCCATCACTACGAGAACGTACGGGCCCGGGGCCCGCTGCCGGTCCTGCGGGTCGGCAAGCAGCCGTACGGGCTGCTGCCCGTCACCGCGACGGCGCGCTGGCGGGCCGACGCGCCGGAGCACGAGCCGTCCGGGCTCGCGGGGCTCCACCGCGTCCTGGGCGTCCTGCGCCCGTTCTGGGAGGTGGGTGTCGGCACGCTGCCCCGGGTCGGCGGACCCGACCAGCCCGGCGAGACGCTCACCCTTGCCAAGCCCGAGCGGGACGTGCTGCGGGCCCTCGGCATGGCGCCGGTGTCCGGGACGGTGTCGGTGCGGTCCGTCCAGGGCGGCATGCTCGCCTGCTTCCGGGACCTCGGCCTCGGCATCCTCGGCTCCGGCTTCAGCACCGGGGAGCAGTGCATGGAGAGCACGCCGGAGGACCGGCAGTCCCGGGCGCTCAACGCGGCCCTGGGCATCCACTACCGGCCGCGCATCACCTATCAGCTCAACGGCCGGGCCACCCGGCTCTGGCTGCCGTACGCGCGACCGTACCTGACCGACGGCACGGATCCGGTGCTCGCGCTCTCCGACTTCTTCAACAGCGTGGTCGAACGCTTCGAACTGCGCACCCTGATGGTGGGCAAGGAGGAGGCGCGCACCCTCCTGGAGGCGCTGCTGCGGCACAGCGCCAACCTGGAGTACGGGCGGGCCGCCGCCGGGGCGAAGGACCCGCTGGTGCTCCGGCCCCGGCTGCGCTTCGCCGAGGTGCTGCTCAACCCCGGCACGGCCTTCCAGACGATCGCTTCCGCGGGTCTCAAGGCGAACACCTTCACCCTGGGCAAGATCATGCAGTCGCCTGCCGGAGGAGTCGGCGGAACGTCCGGGAACGACACCCCGGCCGACGGCCGACCCGGGACCGACCGGGGTCCGACGGTGCTCCAGGCCATCGTCGACGCCCGTCTTTCCCTCGTCGGGCAGATCTCGGACGCGGCGCTCAACCGCAGGGGCGTCTTCCTGACGCTGGGGACCGAACGCCCGTGGAGCGTGCGGCTCGCGGAGATGGACTCCGCCCTCCAGTACCTCGCCGGTCGGGTGAAGGCGTGGGACAAGCGCGGGGACGCCTTCGGGCCGGTCGAACGGCTCCTCGGCGAGTCCCTCGACCTCGTGTCGCACCGGCTCGACGCGTGGATCACCTCCCTCGCCACCGCCCGGCTCCACGCCCTGCGGAACCGACGCCCGTCCGGTGTGCAGCTGGGCGCGTACGGATGGGTGGAGAACCTGTCGCGACACCCCGGCAAGCGCAGCCGGGGATGGGTGTTCGCGCCCTCGATCCCGCAGGCGGCGACCGCGGCCATCCTGCGCAGCGGCGCCCTCTCGCACCCGACCGACCCCGGGGCCTTCGCCGTCGACCTGTCCTCGCGCCGGATGCGCGTGGCGATGACCGTCGTCGACGGGATGGCCCAGGGCCAGCCGCTGGGCGCGCTGCTCGGCTACCGGCTCGAACGGCGCCTGCACGACGAACGCGAGCGCGCCGACGCGCCGCACGCGGAGCTGGACCGGTTCATCGCGCCGCTGCGCGCCAAGTGGTCGGTGCAGAGCGCGCAGCACCCGGGTGCGGGGGCGCAGGAGTTCATCGGCCCCCACGACGTGACGGACGGCGCGCGGCTCGCCGAGGTGCCGGTGCAGCAGGTCGTCGACTACCTCAAGACACAGGCGGGGGCGACGGCGATGTCCCACGACGAGGAGGCCGTCGTACGGCGGCACCTGGAGGCCCTGCGCGACGATCTCGACGCGGTGGCGGACCTCCTGCTCGCCGAGAGCGTCCATCAGCTGGCCAACGGCAACCATGACCGGGCGGCCGCCACCATGGAGTCCCTCGCGGCGGGCGGGCAGCCGCCGCCCCGGCCGCAGGTGCTCGACACCCCGCGCCGGGGCATCCCGGTGGGTCACCGCGTCCTCGTCGTCGTCCCGGAGGGCACGGACCGGGCGGCGGGCTGGGACGGCGCGCAGCAGGTCGCACGGCCCCGGGCGCTGGCCGAACCGCGGCTCGACGCGTGGGCCGGGCACCAGTTGGGTCCGACGGGCCGGATCCGGCTGCGGGCCGCCTGGGTACGGCCGGGCCAGGACCCCGGGGCCGGGTCGGCCACGGTCACCGAGCACGCCTGGCCGCTCGCGCGGTACTGCGCCCTGGACGTGGTGGCGTTCGCCGCGGCGGGCCGGCTGCGGGCGGTCCTTGAGCACGCGTTGACCGAGGAGCGGCCCCCGAACGTGCCCGACGACGCCGTGCCGGTCCTGCGCACCGGCAGGGCCCCGGCCTGGGCCCGTACCACCGTGGGCATCGCCCAGGCCGAGGCACTGGGCGCGGCGGTCGCCGCGGTGCTCACCTCCGGCAGGGCGGGCACGGCGGCCGATCTGTCCGCGGCCCACAACCCCCCGCAGCCGGCCGTCGACCAGGAGCTGAGGGACCGGGCGGACGCCGCGCGGTCCGGCCTCCGGTCGGCGCTCGCGGCCAAGGACCTGGAGGCGCTCGCCGCCTACGGGGTGACCGGCCCGCCGTCGGGCTCCGCCGCGGAACTGGCGGACCAGCTGGCCGGCGCCCTCCGCAAGGGGCAGGAGCGGCTCGACCGGGCCGACGAGGAGGCGAAGCGGACGGACCCGGGGGCCGCGGCCGCCGCCCTGGAGGCGGTGTTCGGCGCCGGGTTCCGGGCCGTGAGCCTGGCCCGGGCACCGGAGGCCGGCGTACTGGACGCCTCGTTCGGGCCGGGCCTCGACCGGGGCGGCGACGCCCGGCTCGTCCCGGGCGACTGGGTGGAGCAGATGGGCACGGTCCGGCCCGGCACCGGCGCCCTGGCGGACCTGCTGCTGCACACCCAGGCCGCCGGGACCGGGGCCGGCCAGGCCCTGCGGATCGGCCAGGTCCCGTTCGCGGAGGGCGACCGCTGGGTCGGCGCGCGGAGGACGCCCGAGGACGAGAAGAAGCCGGCGACGGGCCTGGTGGTGCACGGGCCCGCCCAGCCGCTGGCGACGCACCGGGCGGCCGTCCTCGTGGTCGACGAGTGGTCGGAGCTGATCCCCGCCCAGCGGCACACGGCGGGCGCCACCTTCCACTACGACGCGCCGGGGGCGCGCGCTCCGCAGGCCGTCCTGCTCGCCGTACCGCCCGAGGTGGGGGTGGCCTGGACGCCCGACGTCCTGGCCGCCACCGTCGGCGAGGCGCTCGACCTGGCCAAGCTGCGGCTCGTCGACCTCGACGCGCTGGGCTGGCTGGGGCGTTACCTGCCCGCGGCCTATCTGCCCGAGACGGCGCTGCCCTCGGCCCCGTCCGTGAACATGAAGGACCTCATGAAGCGGGCCGAGCTGGCGTCCCTCGTCACCCTGCTGACCGACAAGGAGTCCTGACGGTGTTCGATGTCATGTCCTTCGGCCAGTTCCACCGCGTGGAACCGGTGGTCAGGCCGAGTGGTACGGGCGGCCAGCTCGACGACGCGCTCGCGGCGCGGGTCGCCGACCCGCTCTTCCTGCTGGCCCGGCAGTGGCAGGTCGCCGAGTTCGCGGGCGAGGACGGCGGCTCGCCCGTCTGGTGCACCCTCAGCACCGAGAGCACCCCGCTCGGTTCCTTCCGTCCGTCCGCCGACGGCACGGCGGTGCCCCTGCCGAAGGGTGTGCCGCTGGAGTTCCTGGCGGAGGCCGGGGCGGAGGCGGGCGAGAGCGCGCGACAGCTCACGCTGCGCGCCGCCGCCCGGGCCGGCGGGCGGTTCCTCGCCACCCTCCGTACCGTGAACCTGCCCCTCGGCGTCCTGGACGACATCGACGAGGCGGTCCTCGCGAAGGCGCCGCTGCCCGGGCCCGGAAGCGATCCGGAACAGGACCCCCTGCTCCGCGACCCGGCCGGGCGCGCCCTGCGCGAGGTCCTCGCGGGCAGGGCGCCCGACGGCGCCGCGCTCGCCGGTCATCTGGCCGACGGCTGGCGGCCGCCGGGGCTCACCGGCCCCCAGCTGACCGCCTTCGACGAGGCGGCCGGACTCTGGCTGGCCTGGTTCGGGGAGCGGTACCGGCCGCCGGTGACGTCGAGCTGGGCGCGGGAGCGTCTGGAGCACCGCTTCGCGGTCACCGCCGCGCCCGGCGGCCGGACGGTGACGCTGACCGCTCCCGAGTACACGGGCGGCGCCGCCGACACGTACCACTTCGAGCTCGACACCGGAGGCGACGCCCTGCCCGCGCCGGCCGGCGGCACACCGGTGGGAATGCTGCCCACCCGGGTCACGTATCCCGGCATGCCGGCCGAACGCTGGTGGGAGTTCGAGGACGGCACCGTCAATCTGCCCCGCGTCGACGCGGGCGTCACGGACCTGGCCCGGCTCCTCGTCGTCGAGTTCGCGAACGTCTACGGAAACGACCACTGGATCGTCCCGGTGGAGCTGGCCACGAGCGCGCTGCACCGGATCGCCTCGCTCACGGTCGTCGACACCTTCGAGGAGACGACCGTGATCGAGCCGGCCGACGACGACGGCTGGTCGGTGTTCCGGCTGACGGACGCCCTGACCGGCGCGCCGGCGCCTCCCCTGCTTCCGCTCCTTCCGACGGCCTCGGCCCGCCTCGAAGGCGCCCCCGTCGAGGAAGTCCTCTTCGCCCGCGACGAGATGGCCAACCTGGGCTTCGCGATCGAGCGGATCGTGCAGAGCGCCACCGGCAGACCGCGCGTCCGGGCCGACGAACCGCCGGACGACGAACCGCAGGTCCCGCCGGCCGACCCGGCGGCGCTCGCCTACCGCCTCCTGACGCCGGTCCCGCCGCACTGGATCCCCCTGGTGCCGGTGCCGCTGAAGCAGGACTCGGCGGCCATCTGCCTGCGCCGCGGGCAGATCCCCCGCTTCCGCGCGGACGGCACCCGGCTCCCGCAGGTCAAGGCGGCGGGCCGGGTCCTCGAACCGGAGGTGAAGCGGGTGTTCTTCCGCGACGAGGAGGTCCCGCGCGCGGGAGTGACCGTCAGCCGCGTGCCGGTCGTGGCGCGCGGCGAGGACGGCCGGATCTACCAGTGGGTGGGCCGCCGCGTCCGGGCCGGCCGGGGCGAGGCGTCCAGCGCCCTCGCGTTCGACGGGGCCGTACCGCCGAAGGGGTCGTCATGAACGCGGAAGCCAGGCCGCACACGTACGCCGGGACGGGCCTGCCGGACGAGGGGAGCGGACTCGCCTCGCGCGGCGACCGCCTGCGGCGAGGATCCACCGCCGTGAGGAGCACGACCCGTGCGGTGGGCGAGATCACCACGCCCAAGGAGTTGATGGTCCTCCGCCTGACGTCGGACGATGCCGAGATCGTCGGTGTGGACTACATCGGGTTCGTCCAGCGCTGGGACAGACTGCTCGGCGGACCGCTGTCCGACCCGGTCCAGGTGCACACACGGACCGTCTTCGCGATGGTGCTCACCCCCGACGACCACGAGATCGTCATCGGCGGCGGCGACGGTGTGCTGCGCCGCTGGGACCGGGTGGACGGCACCCCGCTGGGCGATCCCCTCACCGGCCATCGGAGCCGTGTCCGGGGCCTCGCCGTCACCCGTGACGGGCGGGAGCTCGTCTCCGCCTCGCAGGACGGCACGGTACGCCGCTGGGACCGGGCGGCCGGCTCCCCGCTCGGCGAACCCCTGCGGGGGCACGCGGGAACGGTACGGGCGGTCGCCCTCACCGCCGACGAGGACGTCATCGTCACGGCCGGGCAGGACGGCACCGTACGGCGCTGGAACCGGTCTGCGGGCACCCCGATCGGCGAGCCGCTCCTCGGCCACAGCGGTCCGATCCAGGCGCTCGCGGCCGCTCCCGACGGGCGGAACGTCGCCTCCGGCGGCCGGGACGGCACGGTACGCCGCTGGGACCTCGGCTCGGGCCGGCCGGTCGGACCGCCGCTCGTCCTCGACTCGCCGGTGTGGTCACTGCTTCTCACCGGCGACGGCGAGATCGCGGCGGGCAGCGCCCACGGCCTCCTGTACCGCTGGGACCGCGCGGGACAGCGGATCGGTGCGGCCGTCGCGGCGCACACCTGGGGCGTGCCGTCGCTCGCGGTCACCCGGGACGAGTCCGAACTCGTCACCTGCGGCTGGGACCGCAGCATCCGCCGCTGGACGCGCGTCACGGGTGAGCCCACCCGGTCGGCCCGGAAGGAGACCCGGATCGACCTCGTACCGCGTCTGGAGATCACCGGCACGACACCGTTCTGACCCCCCTCCCCCGCACCGACGACCGATCGGGAGAGCCGATGCCGGCCATCACCCTCGACACCTCACAGCTCACGTTCCCCGTCGTCGCCGTCGCCGACGCCGACGCCGAATCCGGGACCGCGTACGGAGCCGTGCCCGGGTACGCCGACGGGGCAGCGTCCGCGGCCCCTTCCCGGTACGGCGCCCGGCCCGGGACACGGTTCCTCGACGGGGCGGCCGACCCGCCGCCCGAGGTCTCGCTCCCGCCGCGTACGGGCTACCGGCTGCGGCTCGCCGACGGCACCACGGCCGCCGTCGCCTTCGACGTGCGCGAGGACGGCACGCTCGACTTCGCCCCGGAGTTCGACGCCGTCCTCCACGGCCGCGGCGGACGGCGGCTGACCGTCCGCGGCGTCCCCGTCACCATCGACGGCCGGGCTCTCGACCATCCGCTCGTCCCGGACCTGCCGGACGCGGAACCCCTGGCGCCGGACCGGGTCCACGAGCTGCGTCTGCTGCCCGCCTCCGGTTACGGGTTGCGGGTCGCGGCCGGCACCGCCGACGGCGGCCTCGGCTTCTCCGTCTCACCGGACGGCCGGGTCCGGCTCGGCCCGGAGGCGGCCGGCTACGCCGAAGCCTCCGGGCACACCCTGACGGTCCACGGGCACACGGTCACCGTCGACGGCCGCGCGCTCTCCCACGGCCTGCTGCCCGTCGGCGCGCCCGCCGCCGGGCCGGGCTTCCTGCCCCGCACCTCGACGCACCGGCTCACGCTGCTGCCGGCCTCCGGGTACCTCCTCCAGGCGGGTCCCGGGGTGACCGCCGACCTCGCGTACACCGTCCGGTCCGACGGCACCGTCGACTACGCGGAGTCCTGCGACCCGTTCCTGACCGGACGCGGCACGGACACGCTGGTCGTGGGCGGGTTTCCGGTGGTGCTCTCGACCGTCGGGGCGGACAGCGACCTCCTCGGTCTCACGGCCCTGGACGCCCTGCCCCAGACCCCCCGCGAGCTGACGGCCGTCCTCGCCCCGGCGAGGGGCTACCTCGCGCGGACCGCGCACGGCCTGTGCAGCGCCTTCGGGATCGACCGCGCGGGCGCCTTCGCCATCGATCCGTCGACCGCGCGCTCCTTCGCCGCCCGGCCTGCCCTGACCACCGGGTCGCCGACGACGTTGACGGTACGGGTCACGCCGACGGTCCCCGGCGGTCGCCCGCCGCGCGGCACCGTCACCTTCAGCGCGGACGGCCGGGTGCTCGGCACGGTTCTCCTGGACGAGGTGGGCATGGCGACGCTGCGGACCGCGGAGCTGCCGTCGGACGGAGCCGGGATCGTCGTCGCGTACGAGGGTGACGACGAGCACGGTCCGTGCCGCATGACCGTTCCCGCGGGTTCTCAGGGGGACCGGGGCGGCGATGCCGCCCCATGAGCGGGCGGCTCCTCCGGGTTGCGGGTCGCCGGGGAGTCGGTCACGACCCGTTTGCCGTCCAGTGTGTAGTCGCGGCGGCGGCGCCGGGGCACGTACCCCTCGGGGCAGAGCCGCACGCCCCGCCCCGGCTGGGGGTGCTGCTCCTGCGGGGGCGGGTAGGGCGGCGGCTCCGCCGCCCTACCCGCCTCGATCCGCACGCATTCGATGTCCGGATCGACCTCGGAGGGGATCACCTCGGGCCGGTCGTCCTCGGCCGGGAGGTCACTCGACTCCACCCGGGCCTCCCCAGTAGAAGTTCGAGCCCCAGGTCGTCGTCCCGGAGAAGTCGGTCGCGATCCTGTAGGCGTTCGGGTTGGTCTCGTGGGTGTAGCCCACCATGTTGACCATCGTTCCGGAGGGGTCGGACTGATAGGCCAGGTTGCGCATGTACGCCGCATGGCTCCAGCCCTCGAACGGGAAGTGGCCGCTGCCCATCCAGGTGGCCGTGGCCCCCGGGTGGCTGAGCTCGTCGACGATCTCACCGCCCCAGTCGATGGACTGGGCCTGGTTGAGCAGTCCCGCGGCGTTGAACAGGCCGGCGGGGTAGTACCCCATCCATTCGTTGCCGATCCGGATCCACCAGTTGCCGTTGAAGAGCGTGACCTTGATGGAGAGTTCGTACTGGTCTCCCCCGTAGACGCTCTCGGCGAGGCGTACGGTCGGGTAGACCGAGGTCGACACCTGCTTCCAGCCGGCCACGTCGGTGTTGTAGCCGCCGATGTTCGGGCCGCCGGCCGTGTAGTTGTTGGTGGTGAAGAAGATGAACAGGTGCGGATACCAGTCCCCGTAGAGGTCCTTGTAGGTCTGCGCGCCCACTTCGACGGTCTGCCCGTCGGTCGTGCCCTGCGCGAAGCTGCCCCGCACCACCCATTCCTGTCCGAGGGAGAACTCGTCGGACCACTGGACGTAGGGCCGCCAGGTGTTGATGACGCCTTCCGTCCCGTAGTTCGTGACCTGCTGGACGGCGTGCGCGTACTTGTGGGGGGAGACGGCCGGGGGCGTGAAGCCGGGATCGTCGGGCGGTGTCACGACCTTCGCCCGTGTCCCCTTGGCGAGGTAGTCCTGGAGCGTGCCGGCGGCGGTGATGCTGTCCAGCTGCTTGCGCACCAGGGGGACCGTGCCGGGAGGGCCCGTCTGGGCGCCGCCGGCGACCGCCTCGAAGGGTTGCGGGGACGCGGGACGGTCGGCGGTCCCGGGGCGTTCCGGGTACTCGAGATCGGGCGGCTCGGCGTCGGCCTCGCTGGGGACCCAGTCGAGGTCCTCTCCGTACGGGGTGGTGGTGCGGGCGACGACGTCGCGTCGCGCGTACTGGTCCTTGAAGTACTGCCGGATCTCGTCGAGCCGCTCCGCGGCCTCGCGTTCCAAGTCCCGGCCCGCGCGCGGTGGCGGCGCCGACTGCGGCGCCTCCGGGTTGCGTTCGACCCTGCCCGCTTCCATGGTTGCCTCCTTCAGCTCTTCAGGAGCGACGTCCCGTCAGGGGCCGACACCGAACTCGAGGGCATGCCTTCCGGACTGACCACCGGGACGGCGGGGCCGGGCTGCGGGTGTTCGGACACAGGTACATGCGCTGACGGTTCGGAGACAGGGGATTCGTAGGCGTCACCGGTCATGCGCAACCTCTTGGCGTCGGATGCGGGCGACGTCGTCGCGGCCGCACAGCCCCGCTATCTCCCATCCTCCCCCTCCACGGGAGCCGGCGCAGCTCGACGGCACGGACCGGTCGTTGGTGTCGGGAATCCGCCAGAGGATGGCGCACGTTCCTGCTGGACTGGTGGACACCTTCTGCAGGCGATGCCCAACTCAGGACGGGATTCATGTCCACAGCAACCACCACCACTTATGCGCCCTCTCCGGCACCTCCGGAATGCCCGAAATTGATTTCCTGGCTGGCTGTGATGTCGGTGATGCTGGGAATCTTTTCGATCGTCACCACGGAAATTCTGCCGATCGGGCTGCTGACCTCGATCGGTTCAAGTTTCACCGTCTCTGACGGAATGGCCGGTCTCATGATGAGCATGCCGGGATTCCTGGCCGCGGTTTCGGCACCCTTGGTCACGGTGGCCACGGGGCGTATCGACCGGCGGGTCATGCTGGGTGCGTTCATCCTCTTGCTGGCGCTGGCCAATTTCCTGGCCGCCGCGGCGCCGAACTACTGGCTGATCCTGGTCTCCCGCGTCATGGTGGGCGTCACCATCGGCGGCTTCTGGTCCATCGGGGCCGGACTCGCCGGTCAGCTGGTTCCCGCGAAGTCCGTGGACCGCGCGACCTCGGTGGTCTTCTCCGCCGTACCGCTCGGCTCCGTACTCGGAGTACCGCTGGGCACGTTCATCGGCGACATCGCCGGCTGGCGGACGGCGTTCCTCGTCATGGCCTGCTTCACGCTGGCCGTCCTCGTGTTGCTCCTCGTAGTCGTCCCGCCCCTCCCTTCCGACCAGGCGACGCGCATCGGTGTCCTCGGCGGCATGCTCCGAAGCGTCGACACCCGCTTCGCCCTGGTCATGACCTTCCTCGTCGTGCTCGCCCACTTCGGCACGTACACCTACGTCACCCCCTTCCTGGAGCAGGTGACCCACGCCGGTTCGGGTCTCATCACCGTCTACCTGCTCATCTACGGTGCGGCCGGCATCGCCGGCAACTTCCTCGGCGGATCCACGGTGGGCCGCTCTCCGCGGTCCACCTTCGCGGCGGCGGCGGCCCTGATCGCCGCCGCGACCCTGCTCCTGCCCGTCCTGGGACAGTCGGACGCCGGCGCGGTGGCACTGCTGATCGTCTGGGGCGTCGGCTACGGAGCCGTGCCGGTCTGCTCGCAGACCTGGTTCGCCAAGGCCGCACCCGACTCCCCCGAGGCGTCCTCCGTCCTCTTCACCGCCTCCTTCCAGGCCACCATCTCCATCGGGGCCCTGGCCGGAGGAGCCGTCCTCGACCGGTCCTCGCCCTCGACGGTCATGGTGCTTGGCGGTTCGGCAGCAGTCCTGACGGCACTGGTGGCGGGGGCAGGGAGGGCTGGTGGAGCCAGGACGTGAGCAGGGCGTCCAGCGGCTCCGTCGCGTAGCGGGCCACGTGGGCGGCGAAGCTCGTGGTGCTCACCACGCCGTGGCGGTGCACGCCGGCCCAGTCGCGCAGCATGCGGAAGAAGGCCCCGTCACCCAGCGCGCAGCGGATCGCGTGCACCGCGAGGCCCCCGCGCTGGTAGAGGCGGTCGTCGAACATCAGCTTGCGACCGGGATCGGCGAGCACCAGGTCCTGCGGCTGGGAGGCCAGCAACCGGTGTGCGGCGAGCGCCAGTTCCTGTGCGGTGCGACCGCCGGAACGCTCGGACCAGAGCCATTCGGCGTACTTCGCGAAGCCTTCGTTCAGCCAGATGTGCCGCCAGTCGGCGATGGTCACGCTGTTGCCGAACCACTGGTGCGCGAGCTCATGGGCGATGAGCCGCTCCGAACCCCGCACGCCGTCCACGTGGTTGGTGCCGAAGAGGGACAGCCCCTGGGCCTCCACCGGCACGTCCAGCTCCTCGTCGGCGATGACGACCGTGTACTCGCCGAGGGGGTAGGGGCCGAACAGTTCCTCGAAGAGCCGCATCATCGCGGGCTGCCGGGCGAAGTCCCGGGAGAAGTTCGACAGGAGGTGCGCCGGTACGTGGGCGCTCTGCGGAACGCCGCCGAGTCCGGGGTCGCCGAGCAGCACGGTCTGGTACGTGCCGATGGACAGGCCGACCAGGTAGCTGGAGGTCGGTGCGGTCTGCTCGTACACCCAGGTGGTCGTGGAGGACCTGGTCGTCCGTGTCAGCAGCCGGCCGCCGGCCACCACCGCGTACGAGGAAGGGGTGTTGACCGAGAGCAGGTAGGAGGCCTTGTCGGCGGGCCGGTCGTTGCACGGGTACCAGGAGGGCGCGCCGACCGGCTGGCTCGCGACGAGCGCGCCGTCGGCCAGTTCCTCCCAGCCGAGGCCGCCCCAGGGGCTGCGTACCGGCTTGGGGTTGCCCGACCAGTGCACCTCCACGGTGAAGGCGGCGCCTGCGGGGAGGGGCTTGGCGGGGCGGATGCGCAGTTTGCCGCCCCGGTGGGTGTAGTGGGGCGCCCGGCCGTTCACCTGGACGCGGCCGACCTTGAAATCGGCCAGGTCGAGGGCGAAGTCGGTGAGCTGCGCCCGGCCGGCGATCGCGCTGAGCCGGGCCGTCCCGGCCAGCCGGTTGGGGCCGGGACGGTAGTCCAGGGCGATCTCGTACCGGTGCACGCGGTACCGGGGATCGCCGTTGGCCGGAAAGTACGGGTCCGACGCCGTTGTCCTCTGGCCGCTCACTGCCGCTTCCGCTCCCTGCGCTGTGCTCGTGCGCCGTAGCCCCTTCAGGACCGCCACGCCTCGATCGGGTTGCCCAGCCAGCGGGTGTCGGCGGGGACGGACTCCCCGGCCATCACGAGCGAGGCCGGTCCCAGTGTGCTGCGGGCCCCGACCGTGCTTCCGGGCAGGACGATTCCGTTCGGGCCCAGGGTGGCGCCCTCGCGGAGGATCACAGTATCCGTCCTCAAGATCCGGTCGTGGAAGAGGTGCGTCTGCAACACACAGCCGCGGTTCACGGTGGCGGCGTCGGCAAGGGTCACCAGGTCCGTCTCGGGAAGCCAGTAGCTCTCGCACCACACGCCCCGGCCGATCCGGGCCCCCAGACCGCGCAGCCACAGCGTGAGGAGCGGGGTCCCCGGCACCGAACCGGCGAGCCAGGGCACGGCCAGGACCTCGACGAACGTGTCGGACAGTTCGTTGCGCCACACGAAGCCGCTCCACAGCGGGTGCTCCCCCGTCCGGTGCTTGCCCACCAGCAGCCATTTCGCGGCCACGGAGACCGCCGCGGCCATGGCCCCGGCGGCGAGCAGGACCGCTCCGGACAGCAGCGCGGCCCCCACTCCGCCGGTCGCGGTCAGGGCGCACAGCGCGGCCACGGTCAGGACGGCGAGCGCGGCCGAGCAGAACACCGGGACGAGCCGGCACAGCTCCACCAGGCCGCGGGCCCACAGCAGGTGCGCGGGCGGGTCGTAGGTACGGCTCCGGTCCGCGTCGGCCGCGGATCGCGGCAGCTTGACCGGTGGCAGCCCCAGGTAGGAGCTGCCCTTCTTGGCCTTCTTCGGGGTGGCCGACAGGACGCCGACCAGCCCGTCGTCGGGCACGCTGCGGCCCGGCGCGGTCATTCCGGAGTTGCCGAGGAACGCCCGGCGGCCGATTTCGGAATGTCCGATGCGGACCCAGCCTCCGCCCAGTTCGTACGGAGCGGTCAGGGTGTCGTCGGCGAGGAACGCGCCGTCGCCGACGGTCGTCAGGCTCGGGAGTGCGAGCACCGTGGACACCTCGGCGCCCCGGCCGATCCGCATGCCGAGCAGCCGCAGCCACACGGGGGTGATCAGCCCGGCGTACAGCGGGAACAGGGTCTCCCGGGAGAGGTCCATCAGCTGGGTGACGGTCCAGGCCTGCCAGCCGACCCGGCTGTGCGTCGGGTGGGTCCCGGTCCGCAGCCCGAGGCTGAGCAGGCGCACCGAGACGAGCAGCAGCAGCGCGTACGCGAACCCGAAGGCGAGCGCTCCGGGCACCACGGCCGTCAGCGCGCCGCGCAGGGCGTCGGCGAGCCCGGCGTCGGCGGGTACGAACAGGCTCACGACGAGCAGCGCCGGCAGGGCGGCGAGCACGGGCAGGACCGTGAGCCAGAGGCCGCTCGCTCCGTACAGGGCGCGCCAGCGGACGGCACGCGGCGGGCGTTCCTTGGGCCAGTTCCGCTTGGCCTTGCCGAGCTTGCCGGCGGGCACTCCGGCCCAGCGCTGGCCGGTCGGGATCTGTCCGGTCACGGCGGAGCCGGGGGCCACCTCGGCCCGCTTGCCGACCCGCGCGCCCGGGAAGAGCACGCTCCGGGTGCCGACGACGGCGCCCGCGCCGACCTTGACCGGGCCGATCTCCAGCCGGTCCCCGTCCAGCCAGTGCCCGGAGAGGTCCACCTCGGACTCCACGGCGCAGCCGCGTCCGAGCTTGAGCATGCCGGTCACGGGAGGCAGGGAGTGCAGGTCGGCCTCCGGGCCGATCTTGGCGCCGAGGGCGCGTGCGTAGCGCTCCAGCCAGGTCCCGGTGAGGGAGGTCGCGCCGACGAGGTCGGCCAGTCGTTCGGCCGTCCACAGGCGCAGGTGCACGCTTCCGCCGCGCGGGTAGTGGCCCGGCTCGACCCCGCGGAGCAGGATGCGGGCGCCACCGGCCGCGAGGGCGAGCCGGCCCGGCGGGCTGTGGAGCAGGACGGCACCGGCGGCGACGAGCCACCAGGAGGCGGTGGGCGCCCAGGGGTAGGGCCCGAACCGGTGGAGGACGTTGCCCAGGGCGAGGAGTGCCACCGTCCAGCGCAGTCCGACCAGGGTGAACAGCGGTAGCAGGATGAGCGACTGTGTCACCTGGGACCGGAGCGGGACGGGGGCGACGGTCCGGGCCGCCCCGCTGTCCTGTACGGACCGCTCCAGATGGCGGGCGAGCTTGCGCAGGGTGGGCTGCTGGTAGATGTCGACGACGGCCGCGCTCGGGTAGCGGGTGCGGAGCCTGGTGGTGAGCTGGGCGGCGGCGAGGCTGCCGCCGCCGATGGCGAAGAAGTCGTCGGCGGCACCGGTGACGGGCACGCCCAGGGTCTCGCTCCACTGCTCGGCGAGCCAGGCCTCGGTGCCGTAGAGCTGCTCGGCGGGGCCGGTGGTCTCGAGTTCGGGCAGGGGCCAGGGCAGCGCGTTCCGGTCCACCTTCCCCGAGGTACGGGTCGGCAGCTCGGCGACGGGCGCGAGGAGCGGCACGAGGGCCGCGGGCAGTTCGGCGCGGAGCCGCGCGACGGCCGCGGCGTGGTCCCATCCCTCCTGGGTGACGACGTAGCCGACGAGGAGCTCGTTGCCGCCGCGCGCGGTGCGGACCGCGGCGGCCGCTCCGGCGACGCCGGGCAGGGCCTGGAGCGCGGCGTCCACCTCGCCCAGTTCGATGCGGCGGCCGCCGAGCTTGATCTGCTCGTCGCCGCGGCCGAGGAAGACGAGGCCCTCCGGCTCCGCGCGGACGAGGTCGCCGCTGCGGTAGGCGCGCCGCCAGCCGAGGGAGGCGAGCGGGGCGTACTTCTCGGCGTCCTTCGCGGGGTCGAGGTAGCGGGCCAGGCCGACGCCGCCGATCACGAGCTCGCCGCTGCCGCCCATGGGCACCGGTTCGCCGGACTCGTCGGTCACGGCCAGTTCCCATCCGTTCAGCGGGAGACCGATGCGGATGGGTTCCTCACCGGTCAGGAGCGAGGCGCAGGCGACGACGGTGGCCTCGGTGGGACCGTACGTGTTCCAGACCTCGCGGCCCTCGGTCACCAGGCGCTGGGCCAGTTCGGGGGGGCAGGCCTCCCCGCCGAAGATCAGCAGCCGGACCTCGCCCAGGTCCGCGGGGTCCCAGAGCGCGGCCAGGGTCGGCACGGTGGAGACCACGGTGATCTCCTGTTCCACCAGCCAGGGACCGAGGTCGGCGCCGCTGCGCACCTGGGAGCGCGGGACGGGCACGAGGCAGGCGCCGTGGCGCCAGGCCAGCCACATCTCTTCGCAGGAGGCGTCGAACGCGACGGACAGTCCGGCCATGACCCGGTCGCCGGGTCCGATCGGTTCCTCGGCGAGGAAGAGCGCGGCCTCGGCGTCCACGAAGGCGGCGGCGCTGCGGTGGCCGACGGCGACGCCCTTGGGCAGTCCGGTGGAGCCGGAGGTGAAGATGATCCAGGCGTCGTGCCCGGGCCCGGGGCGGGCGGCGGGGGCGTGGCCGGGCTCGGGGGCCGCGGTCACCTCGACGGACCGACCGGCGCCGAGCACGGCGCGTACCCCGGCTTCGCCGAAGACCAGTTCGGCCCGCTCGTCCGGGTCCTCGGCGTCGACCGGCACGTAGGCGGCGCCTGCGGCGAGCACGGCGAGGATGGCCACGTACAGGTCGTTGGTGCCGGAGGGCACGCGTACGCCGACGCGGTCGCCGAGTCCGACGCCGGCCGCGGCGAGGGTGCGCCGCAGCCGCTCGACCTCGGCCGCCAGCTCGCGGTAGGACAGTTGGGCGGAGCCGTCGTCGAGCGCGGGCTCGTCGGGGTGGGCCAGGACGGTCGCGTCGAGGATGTCGACGAGCGTACGGGGCGGGGCGGCGGGCCCGGCGGAGAACCGGGCCGCTTTGCCGGAGTCCTCGTACGTCTCCCCGTCGTCGAGCAGAGTGAGTTCAGCGCGCTCAGGTGTGGCTGACATCGGCCCTCGCGTCTCGCTCCCGGAAGCGTCCGGGTCGCCGGTGGAGCCCGGGTCTGCCCAGGTTGTTCCGATCCGGCGCCAAACAGCCCGTCAGTCTAGTGCGGCGACCGGGATTTTCCTGGTCGAATCCCTTGCGCGTTGCCGAGGAAGTCCGGTATTGCGCGTGCCATGGGCGGGCGGGTGCCGTCACGGCCGTACGGCCCTGCTGCGGTGCCGTCGGGTCAGTTCGTCCGCTGGAGCATGGCGAGGCGGCCGGCCGTGCGGTCCGGGTCGCGGGTGAGGGCCTGGTCGGCGGGGAGGGCGGTCAGGGGGTCGGCGCCGATGAGGACGAGCCGGATGTCACGGTCGCAGGCGACGTCGACGAGGTTCGCGAACCGCTGCCGTCCGTCCGCGGAGGCCTCGGCCAGCGGGGGCACACCGTCCAGGACCAGGGTGGGGAAACGTTCGGCGAGGGCCAGGTAAGCGGGCACCCCCGTCGCGGCCTCGCACAGGGCGTCGAACGCGAACCAGACGATGTCACCGCGCACGGCGCGGGCCGGGAGCTCCGCAGGTGAGCCCCGACGGGGGCGGCCTCCCGCGGGCCGGCGGCAGACCTGTTCGCCGGTGCCGCGACCCGTCGCGGGACTGCTCGGGGCCGCCGGCGAGCGGAGGCGGCTACGTGTCCGTCCCGTATCGCAGTCCGTCGAGGATCAGGTCGAGCAGGCGACCGGAGCGTTCGCGTTGGGCGGGTGAGCTGGTGATCAGGGCGACACCGGCGAGGCTCAGGCCGACGTCGAAGGGGTCGGTGTCCGAGCGCAGGAGGCCGGTCTCGGCTCCGGCGCGCAGGAGGGAGTCGATCGCTGCGCCGAGCTTGTCGAGGGTCTCGGCGAAGGGGTCCGCGCCGGACGCGACCGCGGCGCGCAGGGCGTCCGCCATGCCTTCCTTGGCGGCCAGGTAGTCGATGAACCTGTCCATCCACTGGCGTAGCGCCCGGTCCGGCGGAAGGTCGGCCAGCAACTCGGCGGCGCTGTCGCAGACGCGGGCCAGCTCGTTGCGGTAGGCCGCCTCGACCAGGGCCTCGCGCGTGGGGAAGTGGCGGTAGAGCGTGGCCGAGCCGACCCCGGCGGCCTTGGCGATCGCGTCGATCGGAACGTCCGCGCCCTTCTCGGCGAACGCGCGCACGGCCGCTTCGAGGATGCGCTCCCGGTTGCGGCGGGCATCCGCGCGCAACACGCTCGGCTGGGCGGTCAAGGCTGCTCCCTTCGTCAGGGTCCAGTCTATCTGGACAACCGGGGAATCCCCCGGTTAGCCTCTCGGTTAAGTGGGGAGTTCCCCGGTTAGTGCCCGGCGCTCCGTTTCAGACAGGCAAGGAGACCCTTGATGGCCAGCGAAAAGACCGTTCTGATCACCGGCACCTCCTCCGGCATCGGCCTCGCCGCCGCCGTGGCCGCCGCCCAGGCCGACTGGACCACCATCGCGACCATGCGCGACACCGGAAAGGCCGAGACCCTGCTCAAGGCGGCGGCCGAGCACGCGGTCGCCGACCGCATCCAGGTCAAGCGCCTGGACGTCGCCGACGCCGACAGCGTCGCCGCGTGCTTCGACGAGGTGATCGCCGAGCACGGCCGCCTCGACGCCCTGGTCAACAACGCCGGCGCCGCCCAGGTCGGCACCATCGAGCAGATGAGCCTCGACGCCGTCCGCGCCACGATGGAGGTCAACTTCTTCGGCGTCGTCGCCACCACCCGCGCCGCCCTGCCCCACCTGCGCGCCTCCCGGGGCCGGGTGATCACCGTCACCAGTGTGGGCGGAGCCGTCGGTCAGCCCTTCAACGAGGCGTACTGTGCGGCCAAGTTCGCCGTCGAGGGCTTCATGCAGTCGCTCTCCCCCGTGGCCGACACCGTCGGCGTCGACGTCACCGTGGTCGAACCGGGCGCGGTGGCCAGCGAGTTCGTGTCCAACCTCGGCCTGGACATCCCCGCCCTGCTTGCGGCGTCCGGACCGTACGCCCCGGCCCTCCAGGCGTACATCACCCGCACGCGGACGTCCTTCGGGAACGCCCAGACGCCGTTCGAGGCCGCGGCCCCGATCATCGAGGCCCTGACCGCGGACCACCCCCCGTTCCGCGTGCAGACCTCCGACTGGGCGCGCGAGTTCGTCGGCACCACGCTCGCCGACCTCGACGGCGCCGCCGTCCAGAGCCTCACCCGCTCCTGGCTCCGCTGAAGCACTCCACGTCAGCCGACCGGCACCTCGGCGCGCGCTCCGGCGGCAGGTGGACGGATGCCCCCGCACGGCGGCTCACCAGACCCGGTCCTCCGCCCCTCACACCGCGGCTTCGTCGGTGCCGCCGCCGCCGTCCAGCAGTTCACCGGCCGTGCGGTGGATCTTGCCCAGTGCGGCCATCAGGTGTCTCCACTCGGTGGCGGTGAGTTGAGCCGTGACCCGCTCCTCCAGCAGGCGGCGCTCCCGTTCGACAGGCTCCCGCAGTGCGCGTCCCTCGTCGGTGAGCCACAGCCGGACCAGTCGGCTGTCCCGGTCGTCAGGGCGTCGGACGAGCAGCCCGGAGGCCGCCATGCGCGTGGCCATCTTGGTCACGGTGGGCGTGGTGACCTGCAGTTCGGCCGCGATGGCGCCCGGAGTGCGGCCGTCGGCCTCCCAGAGCAGGGCGAGCAGGTGGTTCTGCCCCAGGTGCAGGCCGTGCCGCCGCATGTCGCGGTCCGCCAGGGCGCGTAGGGCCTTCGACGTCCTGCCGTGCAGATCGAGGAACTCGGACATCGCGGCCTTCCGGTGGGGCGGAACACGACCGCGGGGCGACGGCGGGCGGTTCGGTTGACGGCTCATGATGCACCGGCTAACGTCCCCCACGCATTTTCATTAGTCGGCTAATGAACTGAGGTGTCTCATGTTACTCGTCACCGGCTCCACCGGACGTGTCGGCCGTGAACTCGTGCGCGAACTCGACGCACGGGGCGCCGACTTCCGCCTCCTGGTCCGCGATCCCGCCCGCGCGGCCGACCTCCCCGTACGAGCCGAGCGCCGCATCGGCGACCTCGACGCCCCCGCCACCCTCGCCGCCGCCTTCCGAGGTGCCGACGCCTTGTTCCTGCCCACCCCGGGGATCGGCATCGACCACACCGCCCATGCCGTACGCGCCGCGCGCGAGGCCGGCGTCCGCCGCATCGTGCACCTGTCGTCCTTCAACGTGCTCGGCGACCCGATGCCCGCCATGGGGCGCTGGCACCACGCGCGTGAGCAACTCATCCGCGCGAGCGGCATCCCCGCCACCTTCCTGCGCCCCGGCGGCTTCATGACCAACGCCTTCGACTGGCTGCCGACCCTGCGCGAGGGGCGATACGTCCTCGACCCGACGGGCCCCGGCCGAAACGCACCCGTGGACCCCGCCGACATCGCCGCCGTCGCCGCGACCGCGCTGACCGAGGACGGCCACGAGGGCACCGCGTGCGTCCTCACCGGCGGCGAACTCTTCACGGTCGCCGAGCAGGTCCGCGTCCTCGCCGAGACCATCGGCCGCCCCTTGGACGTACGCGAAGTGGCCACGCCCGACGAGGCCGTACGGTCCCGCTTCCCCGGCGGAGCTCCGCCCGCCCTCGCCGAGGCCCTCGCCGAAGGCTTCGCTCTCATGCGCGCCGACACCGCGGGCCTGCGCACCGACACGGTAGAGCGCCTCCTTCGGCGTAACCCCCGTACGTTCGCGCAATGGTGCGCACGCCACGCGGACACGTTCCGAGCAGCCCTGGCGGGATGACCTGACGGCAGGTCGGCCAAGGCCTCGAACCCTCACGCCAGGTTCTTCTCCATGGCTGTGACGTAGTTCTTGACGGGGTGGTCGCGCAGAGCGTCGCCGGCGAGGGCGAGGGGGTCGGCGGTGGCGCCCTTGACCCGGTCCGCCAGCGCGCCCATCAGCGGCATGGAGGAGCGGACGCGGCCGCTCGCGTCGATGTAGTGCAAGGTCTCGACGTGGGTGTAGGCGGGCTCGGGCGGCAGCTGCGGGACGATGTCGTTGTTGTTGACGTAGCGGTGCAAGCGGTCTTTGAAGGTCTTGTTGCAGGAAGCCGCCAGGAGCCGGTCGCAGGTACGGGGCTGGCCGTAGGTGTAGATGCCGTCCGCCTGCAGCCGCGGCTCCTCCAGGTACATGCGGCAGCCCGCGAGCATCGCGAGTGCGCCGCCGAGGCTGTGTCCGGTGAACCACACGCTCTGCTCGTTGTCGCGGAAGTCCGCAAGCGTGTCCCTCACGGCGGGGAAGACCGAGTCGAGGGCCTGGCCGAAGCCGTAGTGGATGTAGCCGGTCCTGCCCGGCCACGGAGGCGTGGTGGCGTCCGAGAGCCAGTCCCGGATCTGCGCGGGCTCAGTGCCCCGGAACCCCGTGATGATCATCTTGTCGCTGGCGATCGTGTACGCCTGGGTGTCCGCCAGCGGGAACGGCGGGGTGAACCGCGTGTGGTGGTGACGCACCCGGTCGAAGCCCCAGCCTCGCGCCGTGGCCTCGACGGTGGCCTCGTCCTTGTAGGCGAGGGCGGCGGCCTTGACCATCCAGTACGCGAGCTGGGGGCTGTGCTTCGTGGCGGTGTGGTCGATCGTGGACGGTACGGACACGGCCTCTCTCCCGGCCATGGTGAGGAGTGGGATCGCCCGCGGAGCGTCCCGCGGGCCGAAACGCCGGCCGGTCCGGGCCGACCGGGCAGCCAGACGCTATGCGGGAACCGGTGCGGTTCCCGGCTCCCACAGGCCGGCCGATCCGCAGGAACGATCCCTCGTCACCCGGACGGACCGGGCTCGCTCGCGACCAGGGGGCTTCGATGAGGCGGTCACCCCACAGGTGCGGCGGCCTGGGCCGAATCCGAGCGGAAGCCGTGGCCTACCTCGGGAGCGAGCCCGTGGTAGTGGCGGAAGTTGTAGATGACTAGCGGTCGCAGCGCTCTTCGCCTGCACCTGCGTCTGGCGGAGGCGGACCTGACGCCCGTCTGAGGCCTCCGCACGACACGCGCCACGTGGCCCTGGCGCCGAAGGGTGAGATGCGCGGCCTGCCCACCGGCCCGCTATATGTTCCGAAGAGCAGGACGGCGACCACCACTCCGCACGCGAACGTAAGGGACCGCCACCGTGACCGGACGCATCCCCGAGCCAGCCGAGAGAACGAGTCCGCACGGGCCCGTCGGTGAGCACCGGTGGCCGATGGCCGCGGCCGTCGTCGCCGCCATGGCGCTGACCCTCCTGCTTCCCGACGACCTCCGTCTGGCGCCTCGCTGGGTGCTCCCTGCCGTCGAGGGACTGCTGCTGCTCGCGCTCATCGCCGGTGACCCGGGGCGGATCGACCGGCGCTCGACGGTGCTGCGCTCCCTGTCGATCGCCCTGGTGGGCGTGCTCGCGCTCAGCGCCGTCTGGTCCACCGTCCGGCTGGTCGACGACATCCTCCAGGGCGGCAAGGAGACCGCTTCCGCCACCAGCCTGCTGCAGAGCGGAAGCACGGTGTGGGCCTGCACGGTCCTCGCCTTCTCCCTGCTCTACTTCGAGCTCGACTGCGGCGGGGCCGCGGCGCGCGCCCACCACATGCCCGCAGCGCCGGCGCTCGCCTTCCCCCAGCAGCTCAACCCCGAAGTGGCGAGCGCCGACTGGCGGCCCCAGTTCGTCGACTACCTCTACCTCGCGCTGACCAACGCCACCGCGTTCAGCCCCACGGACGTCATGCCCCTGGCCCCGTGGGCGAAGATCACCATGGGCGTCCAGTCCCTCGTCTCCCTGCTCATCCTCGGCCTGGTGGTCGCCCGCGCGGTCAACGTCCTGGCCTGACCCGCGGCCATGTCGACGAGCCCCATGGCCCGCATGGACGTGACGGAAGTCTTACGGACCGGCGCGGGCTCCCGCTGATCCCTGATCCGGTCCGTAGCGTCGCTCCCATGCGTGTACTCGTCACAGGAGGAGCCGGATTCATCGGCTCGCACATCGTCACCGCCCTCACGGAGGCCGGGCACGAGCCGGTGGTTCTCGACGCCCTGCTGCCCAGCGCGCACGGCGTGGCCCCGGAGCTGCCGGCCGTGGAGTTCCTCCACGCGGACGTCCGGGATCGGCTCGCGGTCCACGCCGCACTGCACGGCGTCGACGCGGTGTGCCACCAGGCCGCCATGGTCGGTCTCGGCAAGGAGTTCGCCGACGCCCCGGAGTACGTGGGCAGCAACGACCTCGGTACGGCGGTGCTGCTCGCCGCCATGGCGGACGCCGGCGTGCGGCGGCTCGTCCTCGCCGGGTCGATGGTCGTGTACGGGGAGGGGCGGTACGAGTGCCCCGCGCACGGTGCCGTACGGCCCGGCGCCCGCCTGCCCCAGGACCTCGCCGCCGGCCGCTTCGAGCCGCGCTGCCCCGCCTGCGGCGCCGAACCCGCCCCCGGCCTGGTCGCGGAGGACGCCCCCGTCGACCCCCGCAACGTGTACGCGACGACGAAGCTCGCCCAGGAGCACCTGGCGGCGGCATGGGCGCGCGCGGTGGGCGGCACGGCGGTCTCGCTGCGCTACCACAACGTGTACGGGCCGGGGATGCCCCGCGACACCCCGTACGCCGGTGTGGCCTCCCTCTTCCGCTCGGCCCTCGCCCGGGGCGAGGCGCCCCGCGTCTTCGAGGACGGCGGTCAGCGTCGGGACTTCGTGCACGTACGGGATGTGGCGGCGGCGAACCTGGTCGCCCTCGAGGCCGCCGACGGTCTGCCGGCCCGCGCGCTCAGCACGTACAACACCGGCAGCGGCGAGCCGCACACCGTGGGCGACATGGCCCTCGCGCTCGCCCGGGCGTGCGGTGGCCCCGAGCCCGTGGTGACGGGCGAGTACCGTCTCGGCGACGTCCGGCACGTCACCGCCGACTCGTCGCGGCTGCGCGGCGAGCTCGGCTGGCGACCCGTGGTCGGCTTCGCCGAGGGCATGACGGAGTTCGCCGGGGCCGGACAGCGGGCCTCGGTGGGCCTCTCCTGACCCCGGTCAGTTCGCCGCCGCCGGCAGGGTGACTTCGAAGCGGCAGCCGCCGGGGACGTTGCGGACCTCGGCGCGGCCCGCGTGGGCCTCGACGATGCCGCGGACGATGGCGAGGCCGAGCCCGGCCCCGGCCGGCGGGGTGCGGGCCTCGGTGCCGCGCCAGCCGGTGTCGAACACGCGGGTGAGGTCCTCGTCGGGGATGCCTCCGCAGCCGTCGGTGACGGACAGGACGACGGCGTCCGCGCGGTGTTCGGCCGCGACCGCGACGGTCCCGTCGGCCGGCGTGTGACGGATGGCGTTGACGAGGAGGTTCGCGAGGACCCGGGTCATCTCCTTGCCGTCCACCTCGACGGGCACAGCCGCGACCTCCTCTCCCACGAGCCGCACCCTGTGCTCGCGGGCCAGCGGGTCGGCTCCGCTCAGGGCGTCGCCGACCAGGTCGTACACGGACATGCGGCTGGGGCTGAGGATCAGGGCGCCGGCGTGGATGCGGGAGAGTTCGAAGAGGTCGGTGACCATGGCGGTCAGGCGCTCCACCTCGGTGCGGATCTGCCGGTGGTAGCGGGCGGGGTCGTCGGCCATGCCGTCCTCCAGGGCCTCCGCCATGGCGCGCAGCCCCGCCAGCGGGGTGCGCAGATCGTGGGAGATCCAGGCGACGAGCTCCCGGCGGGAGGCCTCGAGGGAGCGCTCGCGGGCCCGGGACGCTTCGAGCTTCGCGCTGGTGGCGGCCAGCTCGCGGGTGAGCGCGGCGAGTTCGGCGGTGGCCGCGCCGTCGGGCGCCGAGAAGCTGCCGCCGTCGCCGAAGTCGCGTGCGGCGCGGGCGAGGGCCCGGCTGCGGGCCACCACCCAGCGGCCGAGCACGAGGGCGGTGCCGAGCGAGACGAGGGCCGCCATGGCGACGACGACCGTCACCACCCACAGGTCGTGCCCCGACAGGAACATCGCCTGCGCGACGGCGAGCGTCCCGGCGAGCATCGCCGTCACCGTGACGGCCGCGACCACCGTCAGCGAGACCGCGACCGAACGGTGCCGTACGAGACGGAGGACGACCGCTCCGGCGAGACCGGCGCAGACGGCTCCCGCCAGGGCGAAACCGGCGATCAGCAGGACGTCCTTCATGCCGCTCCCCCGTCGTTCCGCGGCTCGAAGCGGTATCCGACGCCCCATACGGTCTGGATGAGCCGGGGTCGCGCCGGATCGTCCTCGATCTTGGCGCGCAGACGCCGCACATGGACCGTGACCGTGGACAGGTCGCCGAAGTCCCAGCCCCACACCCCGCGCATCAGCTCCTCTCTGGTGTGCGCGGCGCCGGGCCGCTCCAGGAAGTACGCGAGGAGGTCGAACTCACGGAGGGTGAGGGCGAGTTCGCGGCCGCCTCGGGTGGCCCTCCGGGTGACCGGGTCGACGGTGAGGTCCGCAGCACGCAGGACCGACCGGCCGACCGCCGGCCCGGCTCCGCGACTGCGCCGCAGCACGGACTCGACGCGCAGTACGAGCTCGCGCGGGCTGAACGGCTTCGTCACGTAGTCGTCCGCGCCCACCTCAAGGCCCGTGATCCGGTCCTCCTCGTCGCCCCGCGCGGTCAGCATGATCACCGGGACGGGTCCGGCGGCGCGCAGCCGCCGGCACACCTCGAGACCGTCGAGACCGGGCAGCATCAGGTCGAGCACCACGAGGTCCGGCCGCCGTTCCCCGGCCCGCAGCAGGGCGTCGGGGCCGTCGGCCGCGTGCTCCACGGCGAAGCCGGACCTGCCGAGGTATCCGGTCACCACCTCGGCCACGGTCGGATCGTCGTCGACCACCAGGATCCTGGCCGGGGACGGCGGGGCGCTGTGCTCGCTCATGCCGCACAGCGTCGCATCCTCCCGCCGGGCGGTCACCGCCACCCGGGCGTACGTCGGAGGACGTTCGCGTTTCGTAAGGAGTGGAGCGGCCCCGGAAGGCCCCCCGGTTCCTACGGTGAGGCATGTGACCCCCATGACCGTAGATGTCGTCCTTCCCTGCCTCGACGAGGCGGATGCCCTGCCCTGGGTTCTGGCCCGCGTTCCGGCCGGATGGCGGGCGATCGTCGTCGACAACGGCTCCTCCGACGGATCGGCGGCCGTCGCCGCCGCGCTCGGCGCCACCGTCGTGCACGAGCCCCGGCGCGGCTTCGGCGCCGCCTGCCACGCCGGACTGCTCGCCTCCGACGCCGAGTTCGTCTGCTTCTGCGACTGCGACGCCTCCCTCGATCCCGGCTTGCTGCCCGGCCTCGTCGGCGCGGTGGCCGACGGCTCCGCCGACCTGATGCTGGGCCGCAGGCGCCCCACCGAGCGCGGCGCGTGGCCGGCGCACGCCCGCGCCGGGAACCTCGCCCTGTCCCGGCTGCTGCGCCGGCGCACCGGGCTGCGGCTGCACGACCTCGGGCCCCTGCGGGCGGCCCGCCGCGAGGCGCTGCTCGGGCTCGGTCTCGACGACCGGCGCAGCGGCTACCCGCTGCAGATGGTCGTCCGGGCGGCCGACGCGGGCTGGCGGGTGCGCGAGGTCGACGTCCCGTACCTGCCCCGGGCCGGCCGGTCCAAGGTCACGGGCACGTGGAAGGGCACGTGGCAGGCGGTCCACGACATGCGCAAGGTGCTCGACGAGCCGGCGCCGACGGGCGGTGGCCGTCCGTGATCACCTTCCTTCCGGACGAACCGGCAGCATCGGGCGGTGGCCGCCCGTGATCACGCCCCACGTCACCACGCCCCTCGTCACCACACCCTTCGTCACCACACCCCACGTCACCACGCCCCTCGTCACCACCCTCCTCGTCATCGCCAAGGAGCCCCGGCCCGGCCGCGTCAAGACCCGGCTCACTCCCCCGTTCACCCCCGAGGAGGCCGCCGCGCTCGCCGAGGCCTCGCTCGCCGACACGCTCTCCGCCGCCGCGCGCGTCCCCGCGGACCGGCACGTCCTCGTGCTCGACGGGCGGCCCGGAGCGTGGCTGCCACCGGGCTTCGCGGTCGTCCCCCAGACCGGCGGCGGGCTCGACGTGCGCCTTGCCGCCGCGTTCGCCGGCTGCCCGGGACCGGCCCTGCTCATCGGCATGGACACTCCACAGGTCACACCGGAGCTCCTGGCCCCCGCGCTGCGCTGGGACGCGTACGACGCCTGGTTCGGTGCCGCCGCCGACGGCGGATTCTGGGCCCTCGGTCTCGCCCGCCCCGCCCCTTCCCTCCTCCACGGCGTCCCCATGTCCGCACCCGACACCGGGGCCGTCCAGTACGCCCGCCTGCGGGCGGCCGGGCTGCGCGTCGGCTCCCTGCCCGTCCTGCGGGACGTGGACACGGCGTCGGACGCCCGGCAGGTGGCGGCCGACGCGCCGGGGACCCGTTTCGCCGCCCGGTACGCCGAGCTCACCGCCGCGACCACGGGAGCGGGCCGTTGACCACGACCACGGCGTGGCGGGCCGACCCGTACGACTGCGCCCTGCGCACCGGCAGGGGCCCGCTGTTCCTGCGCCGGCACGACGGCTGGCTCCTGCCGCTCGAGATCGAGCGCTGGTGCACTGCCCCCGACAGCGCCGACCGCTCGGTGCTCGACCGGTGTCGGGGCGCCGTCCTCGACGTCGGCTGCGGGCCGGGCCGGCTCGTCGCCGCGCTGGCCGCCGAGGGCCGGCGCGCCCTGGGTGTCGACGTCAGCCCCGAGGCCGTCGCCCGCACGCTGCGGCTCGGCGGGGCGGCCCTGTGCCGGTCGGTCTTCGCACCGCTGCCCGCCGAGGGGCGCTGGGACACCGCGCTGCTCATCGACGGCAACATAGGGATCGGTGGCGACCCGACCGCCCTGCTGCGCCGGCTCCGGCAGATCGTGTCGCCTTCCGGGCGCGCCCTCGTGGAATGCGCGTCCGTGGACGTCGACGAGTGCTGCGAGGTACGGGTCGACGACGGCCGGGGCGGGCGCGGGGCGCCGTTCCCCTGGGCCCGGGTCGGCTGCCGCGCCCTGGCCGCGCACGCGCGACGTGCCGGGTGGGACGTGTGCGAACAATGGGCCCTGGACGGGCGTACGTTCCTGTCGCTCGGCGCCCCTCAGTCGTCCGCCGCCTCCCGCCCCTGACGGCGCTCCCGCCCCTGCCGTACGGCGAACAGCACGCCCGTCACCACGGTCACGGCCACCAGGACGATCGCGAGGTTCCGCCCGTACGGGAGGGGCAGCGCCGAGGGGTTGGGCGGCGCTCCCGGCCGTACGAGGAGAGGGAGCGCCACGAGGACCACGCTCCCCGCGACCAGCAACGCCCCACGCAAGAGGCCCCGTCGGCGCCGTCCCACGAGCAGCAGTCCCACGGCCAGGACGAGGGGGGCGACGATCCCGTCGTGCAGGACGAGCGCGCCCGCCAGCCACACGAACACACCGAGCGGATCCGGCCGGTCCGCCACCAGCCACGCTCCGAGCCCCACGAGGGCGACGCCCAGCGCGCCGAGCCCGTACCGCAGCACGCTGACCGTTCTCACAGCACCTCCAGCCTGTGCACCCACTTCGTCTGCAGGACCCCGGGCCTGTCGGGGGCGATGATCCGCGCCGGGAAGCCGTGATCGAGCGTGAGCGGCCGCCCGTTGAGGGTGAGGGCGAGGAGGGTGAGCGGATCGTCCGCGTACTCCGCGCCCATCTCCATCACCCGGTAGGCCCCACTCACTTCAAGCGACGTCACCCGCACGGCGTCCCGGCCGGGCCGGCCGCCGGCCCGCTCGATCAGGTCCCGGAGGCGTACTCCGCCCCAGTCGGCGCCGACGCTCCAGCCTTCGACGCAGGCGATCGGCAGCCGGGCTCCGGCGTGGGGCATCGATCTGAGGGCGTCGAGTGTGAGGACGTACGGGCGGGGTCCCGCGACCTCCAGACGCCAGCCCGCCAGACGGCGCGCCGTCACGCCGGCCGCGGCGGCCGTCCGGTTCACGGGCAGTCCCTGCGGGCCGTGGTCGGGATGCCGGGGTGCGAGCAGGTCGAAGGCCTTCAGAGGGGTGAAGGACTGGCCGACGGTCGTCAGCGTCACCACGCCGACGGCGCCGCCGGTGGCGAGGAGCAACGAGCGCCGGTCGACGGCGTCCTGGACCGGCAGGGCCCCGGTGCCCGCCGAGCGACGGCCCCAGTGGTCCCTGATCTCGGGGGCCTTGACGGCGAGGTGCAGCAGGATCGAGCCGGTCGCCACCCAGGCGACGGCGAAGTGGACGGGGACGAAGGCGAAGGGCCACGGGTACCACTCGACGATGTTGAGCAGCCCCGTCAGCACCTCGAACACGGCCGAGGCCACGAGGACCGCGACGGACAGCCGCTCAAGGGCGTGCCGCACGGACCGCACCGGCGGCCACACGAACAACCGGGGGTACACCGCCCACAGTTTGACGAGCAGCAGCACGATCGCCGCCAGTCCGGTGGCGACGTGGAGGCCCTGGGTGAACGCGTAACCCCAGACCGGCCGGGAGGGCAGACGGTCGGCGAGCCAGGCCGGCGGGTGTTGCAGGTAGTGGCTGACGAGGCCGGTGACGAGGCAGACGGCGAAGGCCGCCCCGAGCCACCGGCCGACGGCCGTCGCGGTTCTGGCGTCGTGGAGGCGCCCGGCGAACGCGGGCGGCCGGACGGCCGGTGGCCGGAACGCGGGCCGCGGCAGCCGGGGCATACGGATCGTCATGCCGTCCATGACACCGCGGCGTGCGGCGGCGTGGGCGGTCCGACACCTTACGAAACCCGAACGCTCCGCCGGGTCTCCTCCGCCCCCGTCGTACGCGCTGCCAGTCTGCGCCCATGACCCGCGACCGCCGTCTCCCGCTTCCCGTCGTCGTCACCACGCTCCTGCTGTCGCTCCTGACCGCGTCGCTGGCCCTGCTGCTCCGCTCGGGCGCGCACGGAACCGGCTTCCTGGCCGAGTACGCGGGTGCGTGGGCGGTGTTCGCGGCGGCCGCGATCGCCCTGCGTCGTGTCCCCCGCCGGCACGTCGTCCCGCTCGTCCTCGCCGGGGCGGTCGCGGTGACGGCGACGGGCCTGGTGGCGGCGCCGCGGACGAGCACGGACTCCTACCGGTACGCGTGGGACGGCCGGGTTCAGGCGTCCGGCACCTCCCCGTACGATCACGCGCCCGCGGACCCGGCCCTCGCCGGGCTCCGGGACGACTGGCTCTTCCCGCGCGCCGCGGTCTGCGAGCGGGACGGCGCCGCGCTCGCGCCCCTCGGCGACGGCCGGTGCACCCGGATCAACAGGCCTGCTGTCCATACGATCTACCCTCCGGTGGCCGAGGGCTGGTTCCTCCTCGTCCACGCCCTGTCTCCGCGAGGCGTCCGCCACAAGGGGCTCCAGGCGGGCTCGGCCGTTCTCGCGCTGGCCGTCAGCGGCCTCCTGCTCGGCGCTCTGCGCCGGCGAGGGGATCCGCGCAGGGCCGCCCTGTGGGCGTGGTGCCCGGCGGTCCCCGTCGAGGCGGTGAACAACGCCCACGTCGACGTCCTGGCCGTGCTCCTGTCCGTCGGCGCGCTCGTTCTGCTGGCAGACCGCCGCCACGTCACGGGCGGAGTGCTGCTCGGTCTGGCCGTCGCCGCGAAGCTGTTGCCCGCGGTGCTGCTGCCCGGGGCGCTGTCCGGAATCCGACGGGCCCGTACGGTCGCGGCCGTGACGCTGACGGCCGCGGGGACGGTGGCGCTGACGTACCTGCCGTACGTCCTCCTCTCCGACGGTTCGGTCCTGGGCTACCTGAGCGGCTACGCCCGGGAGGAGGGCTACGACGACGCGGGCGCGGGCGGCCGCTACGCCCTGCTCCGCCTCGTGCTGCCCGACACCTGGGCGCTGCCCGTGGCGCTCCTCGGCATCGCGGCGGTGTCGGCGGCGGTGTGGTGGCGCGGCGACCCCGAACGCCCCTGGCACGGCGCCCTGTCGACCACGGGCTTCACGTTCCTCCTGCTGACTCCCGGCTACTCCTGGTACGCCCTGCTGCTCATCGCCCTCGTCGCCCTGGACGGCCGCTGGGAGTGGCTCGGCGTCGCCCTGGCCGGCGCGGTGGCGTACCTCGCGGGCCCGGTGGTGGTGTCCGCCGCGTACGGGGCGGCGGGGATCCTGGTCGTCGTCGTGTGGTGGTCACGACGACGGAGCGTGGGACGCCGCAGCATGAGCGTCGGCCTGCGCAGCGTGTCCAGTCCCACGAGGTGACGCGCTTTCTCCCGGAAAGCCGCGACCACGAACCGCAACGCGCAAGGCGAGAACGGGATGTTTCCGGCGGGATCTGACGCCCGTTCCGGAACGTGGGAGTCCTCGGGAGTGGCGTCTGCGGCCCTCTTGTCAGCGCGTTCGCCCGCTCCCTACCTTTGTGCAGCGAGTCCCGGCCCAGCGGGTCCACCGGCCCGCGTCGGCCATTGTCCGCTCCTCAGTGCACGACACACGATGGAGGCGTCACATGCCCTTAGCCGTGCCGGATCTTCTGGAAACCGTTGGATTCCGCGACGCGGGTCCGCTGGAGATCGACGACGAGGCGATCGCGTTCGAGGACGACGACCGCGGTGACCGCGAGCACACGGCGTGTCTCGCCGACCCCTGGGTGACCGCCACCACCCGCTTCGCCTGTGACCTGAACTCGTAGCGGTGGCCGTCTCCATCGCCGGCCGCAGCGGCTGGTCCGACGCCACATGGTCGTACCTCAACGATCCGCGGATGCCGGCGATGGAGCACGGATGGAAACTGCACGTCTCGGCGCGTCCCGGCGACCTCGACGCCGTGACCCGGCTCGTCCTGCCGGTGCTGTCCCGGTACGTCTGCCACGCGAAGTTCGCCCGTGACCCGGAGACCCTGCGCCGCCTCAACTCCGGGGTGGTGAGCGCCGGAGCCGTCGGCAAGGCGATCACCGTCTACCCCGTGGCCGATGCCGTGGTCGACGTCGCCCGGGACCTCGCCGCCGTACTGCGTGACCGGGAGGGCCCGCGGGTCGTCAGCGACCGGCGGGTCGACCCGAGGGCCCCGGTCTACTACCGCTACGGCCCCTTCACGGGCGACTACCGCACCGGCCGGAGCGGACGGCTCGAGTCGGTCATGACCGGGCCGGACGGCCGGATCTTCGACGGCCTGGCCGTCGGCCGCTACCGGTGCCCTCCCTGGGCAGAGGACCCCTTCGCGACCGGCTCCGGGCGCGGTGACGAGCGGGCCGTCGCGCCCGGCTTCGGCGGCGGGCGCTACACCGTCACCGCGGGCATCGCCCGCGCACCCCGGGGCAACGTCTACCGCGCGGTCGACCGCACCCACGGGCGGCCGGTGGTGGTCAAACAGGCGAGGGCCTTCGTGGGCGAGGACGCATCCGGTACGGACGCCCGCCACCGGCTGCGCAACGAGCGCACGGTCCTGGCCGCGCTCGACGGCGTCACGGGCGTACCGCGCGCGCTGGACTACTTCGCTCACCAGTCGGACGAGTATCTGGTGATGAGCGACTGCGGCACGCGGGACCTGCGCAGGGACGTTCTGCTGAACGGCCCCTACCGGGACGACGACACCCGGTCGGCGCGCGGCCTGCCGGCCCTCGCCTCCCGGCTCCTGCGCGTCCTGGACGCGGTCCACGGCCGGAACGTGGTCGTCCGCGACCTCAAGCCCGACAACGTCGTACTCGACGACTCGGGCCCCGGCCGGTGCCACGTGATCGACTTCGGGATCAGCGAGTGGGACGGCACCGGCCCCGGAGGGGCGACCCCCGGATACAGCGAGCCCGTTCTGCCCGCGACGGGACCGGCCGCCGCAGCCGACGACTACTACGCCCTCGGCGCGACCCTCTTCTTCGCCGCCACCGGCATGGACCCGGTGATCGTCGACGCCAACCACGAGGTCAATCGGGACCGGACCCTGGCCTGCCTGGCAGGGGCACTCCCCGGGCACGCCCACCGGGGCATCCGGGCGACGATCACCGGCCTGCTGAGCTTCGACCCGGCCGTACGGACCGTCTCGGCCGAGCGTCTGCGCTCCGGCACGCCCGGAACCGTACGCGGGCCCGCGCGCCCCCGGATCGACGGCGACCTGCTGGACGAGATCATCGCGCACACGACCGCCTTCTGCGTGGGTGAAGCGCAGGCGATCGTGGACCCGGAACGGGCCGCACAGCTGAACGTTCCCACCTCGATCGACGTCTACGGCGGCAGTGCGGGGCTCGGCCTCGAACTCCTGCACCACGCCCACCGGCCCCATGTGCGTTCGACCGTAGCCGAGTTGGCGCACTGGACGGCGGAGCAGTCGCGGAACCTGCCGCCCGGCTTCTACACCGGGCGCACCGGCGTCGAACTCTTCCTCACCCAGGCGGCGTCACGGGCGGGGGCAGCCGTCGAAGCGAAGTCCGGACACCCCGTGCTGCCGGACCGCGCGCCGGACGGCGGGCCTCCGGAGGCGGACCTGATCGCGGGCGCCGCCGGAACCGGCCTCGGCCGACTGCTCCTCGCCCGGCACGCCCTCGGCTCCGGGCAGCGGCACGCGGCGGACCGGCACCTCGCCGTCGCCGCCGACTGCGACCGGATGCTGGCATCGGGCACCGCCCGACTGACCCCGGCCGGTGCGGACACGGCCGGCAGCGCCGCGCTCCGTGAGGGCATCGCGCACGGCGAGGCGGGCGTCGCCTGGTTCCTGCTCGAGTACGGCGCCGCGACCGCGGACCCGGACGCGATCAGCCGCTCCGAGAAGGCCGCCGCACGCCTGGCCGTCCTGACACCGGACATCATCGCGGCGGCGGCCGCACCGGGGGCGACGCGCCGCTACGGCTCGTGGTGCCGGGGCCTGGCCGGCATCGGGAGCGTGCTCGTCCGGGCCGCCGAACGCCTCGACGAGCCCGGACACCTCGACCTCGCCCGGCGGGCCGCGCGGGCCTGTGCCGCACTGGCACCGCGGATGCCGCTGGTCACGCAGTGCTGCGGCCTTGCCGGAGTGGGCGAACTGATGGTGGACCTCGCGGAGGCCTCCGCGTCCGAGGAGTTCCGGGACGCGGCCGAGACCGTCGCCCTGCTCATCCTGAGCCGCAGCGGCGGCACATGGTCCCGGCCGGTGTTCCCGGACACCGGTCTCGCCCGGGCGAGCGGCACGTGGGCCGGTGGCTCCGCGGGCGTGCTCGCCTTCTTCCGACGTCTGCGCGACCCGGGCGGCCCGCGGCTCGGCTTCGCATGAGTCCCACGAGCCCGCCTTCCTCCACCACGGCGGTGTCAGTCGGCTGACGTATCGTTCCCGGCACCTCACACCGACTGGTAGGACCAAGAGAATTGACTGAGCTGTCCGCTTTCCCGCTGCCCTTTCACGCCGCCCGTTCCCTGCCGTTCGCACATCCCCGAACGCTGAGGGAACTTCAGATGATGCAGTGCAGCTCGCACCTCAGGGCGAAGCCCGGATGGTTCGACAAGATGAACGACGCCGACATCGTCTCCCGGTGGACGCGGGAAGCACTCGACCAGGGCCTCACCGAGGCGCAGGTTCGTTACGTGCTCGCCGAACTCGCCCATTACGCCTCGCTGCGGGACGAACGAACCGGCATCGAGGTGTCGGCCGTCGACGGCGTGTGGCAGTCGGACGCCATGCTCGACGACAAGCTCAGGAGCCGGCTGCGCGAGGCCGTCCGGGTTCTGGAAGAGGTCCCCGAGGCGGAACGGGACTGGCATCCCGGGTCCGACGGCCAGGTGCTCGATCTGGTTCATCCGTCCCTGTTCTGCCTCGTGAACGAGGTGAGCGGCGCCCCCGAGCGGGCCTGGCGCAACCCGACGAACCACTACTCGCGGTACGAGTTCTCGGAGAGGTTCCAGTGGCTGCCCACGGACGTCGAGGTCGGTGACGAAGGCGACGTCGCCTTCCGGTCGTACGTCGACAACGTCCACCCCGAGGCCCATGGCGAACTGGCCGCCGTCCTCCCGGACTTGTTCGCGCGCGTGCGCCCGCTGTTCGAGAACGTGCTCACCGACCTGCGCCATCCTCGCCCCCCGCGGATCGAGGCCGATCCGTACAAGTGGTACGGAGCGGAGCCGGAGTACCCGAGCAAGGCCTCCTACAGCGACGACGAGGCCTACGCGGAGGCCCGCCGCGCCTGGGACCAGGCGATGGACGCGTGGTGGGAGAACCGCCGCCCGGAAGTCCCGGACGCCCCGGAGTACACCCGGCCCGAGTCGCCCGAGGAGTCCGCACGGGTGGACCTGCGCGGGCGGAGTCTCCAGGTCATCGTCAAGCTCGCCACCATCCATCTCACGCCGGACAAGCCGGAGTACCAGGGCGGTTCCTGGCATGTCGAGGGGATGTTGAACGAGCGGATCGTCTCGACCGCCATCTGCTACTGGGACAGCGAGAACATCACCGAGAGCCGGCTGAGTTTCCGGGCGGCGCTGGACGACCCGGAGTACGAGCAGAACGACGACGACGGTCTGCGTGACGTCTTCGGTCTTGAGGACGAGGACGCGCTGAACCAGGTACTGGGGTCGGCGTCGACGCCGGCGGGCCGCTGTCTGGCGTTCCCGAACGTCCTGCAGCACCGCGTCGGCTCGTTCCGCCTCGCGGACGCCACCCGTCCGGGGCATCGCAAGATACTCGCGTTCTTCCTGGTCGACCCGTCGGAGAGGATCGTCTCGACGTCCGATGTGCCGCCGCAGCAGCCGTGGTCCGACACGTCGACCATGACGCTGGAACAGGCCAGGGAATACCGCGAAGAGCTCATGCGGGAACGCAAGTTCTTCGTCGACGAGCACAACGAGCAGCTCTACGAACGGGAATTCTCGCTCTGCGAGCACTGAAGGCCCGGGCGAGGCCGACCCGGAGGTGCGTCGAGGGGGGGGGGGGGGGGGGGTTCCCCCCCCCCCCCCCCCCCCAGGCGCGGGGACAGGGGGGGGGAAAGTGCCCCCTGGCCCCCCTGCATAAGGGGGGCGTGTTGTTTGCGTTTTTTCCCCAGTCTGTGTGGGT